>SYKU01000209.1 GCA_005808865.1 Acidobacteriota bacterium | reverse complement strand
GTCTCCAGAAACGCTTCCATCTCGGCTAGCGTGAGCCGTTCTAAGTTCTCCATGCGTAGTGTCATTCCTCCGCAGCATCCTACGCTTTGGTTTCAGGCTCACTCCGCATTGGAAACGAACTCCTCCTTCAGGCTCATTTCTCATTGGACAATTCTCCGAATTGCTTAGTCCCCTAATTACGAGGCACAATAGCTTGGCTATCGCCTAATTCGAGATCTGTTACGATCATGCCCGGACGCGCACGGAACATTCATCGCCTTGCTTTGTCCGTCTTTGCTTGTCTGTGCCTATTCGCGCCGTCGGCATCAGCGCAGGGTCAGTTGGCTTGCACGTTCGCAGCCGTTAGCACGCCGAACGCGAGGCATGAAGGCGTTAGAGAGCTCTTGGGTGATATAAACATCACCTGCACTGGAGGAACAACCACTGCAATCGGCGCCGCGATTCCAACCGCCGACATCACGGTCACAACCACAAACGTAGACTCCGGCTGGTCCTACGTCGGTGAGTCTACTGCTGCCGGCCTGCCGTTTTTCATCGACATGGTTCTGGTGATCGATCCGCAAGTGGCGGAAGTTTCCGGTTACTTCCCCTGCCTCGCCGCGGACGGGATTTGCGCCGGCGTTGGAAACGGAATCGGGACGGGCTACTATGGCCCCGGCGCCGGTGCCGGGAACAACAAGAACGTCTTTCAGGCTCAATCGTCCGGAAATGGACAAACTGCGACGTTCAAGAACATTCCGATTGACCCCGTCGCCGGGTCGCGAGTGCTGCGAATCAGGAACCTCAGGGGCAACCTGACCTACAATCCAAATCTCGCAAAGCCGCCAATTAAGAAAGCCGCCTCTGGCGAAGCTGAACGGCCGTATGCCGCCGCGACACCGGTCACCGCAACGGTCCAGATTGTCAATAACCAGAACGTCTTGTTTTCCCAGACGAATATGACGGTGGCGCAGGATACGGGGCCTGGTCTGTCTGGCGAGGTCCGGAATCCAAATGACACAGCAGGCGGCGTAGTGGCGTTTACGCGCAGCACTGCCTCGAACCTCGCTCTTGCCGCGAACCAGGCGGCCTCAGGACAGATCTCGCTGAATCTGAAGTTTACCGAAACCCAGGTCAACTCATTCAGGAACAAGACAAACGAAAATGGCTTCAGTTCAGCGTCGTTTCCCGTGACGAACGGCCTCGACAAGGTTGGCAAAGCGGATTCCGGTACACGATTGTTCGCCCACTTCGCTGACATCCCCCCGAACGTCTCGCTTTACGTCACCACCACACAGGTTTCTCCCGGAACCACACCCCTTGCGACTGCTACTCTCACAGCCACGAATGGAGATGGAAGCGGGCCTTTTTCGGCGGTTGCGGGAACGGGTAACGCATCGATCTCGGGTTTGGCTCCCTTTTCGAGCATCAGGAAGGTAACAGTAACGAACGGCGCGGGGATTGCGGTTTGGGAAGTTCTGAATGAGAATCCAGCCCTTGTGGAATCGATCAGCTTCGGCGTTGTCGTAGCATACGATCCCGGGATCGCCGTTCCCGCGCTGGGCACGGCGTTGATTGGCATGAATCTCGGTCCGATGCCGGACCCGACGCTCATCCTTGGGAAGAAACCCTCGCCGCCCAAGGCGGCTGACCCGACGCCTTTCGTACTGCCACCTCAGCTCCCGATCCCCTATTTCATTGCGCAGGGCCTTTTCCCAGAGATCTTCAGGATGTTGGCGGGAACCCCGGTAATCAGCAATTCAAATGCATCTCCACTGCCCACAGCCAGAACCGGCATTCCTTACGCCGGCTTCACATTCACGGTAGTGGACGCTCCGGCGTCGCCTCCAGCGTCCTGGAGCGCGGTCGGATTGCCGCCGGTAATGTCAATCCATCCGGCGACCGGTGTGTTAGACGGCACGCCAACGGTACCGGGGGTCTATACCCTCACGGTTCATGTTGCTTTTGGCGGGCCGCCCATCCCGAAAACTTTCACGCTGCCGGTGTTCGGCATTTCGACCACATCCATACCAAACCCTGTTTCGAACGTAGCTTATTCTCAGACCCTGACCGCGGTTGGAGGCACTGCGCCGTATTCGTGGGTCATCACCACCGGATCGCTACCAGCGGGTCTTGTCCTGAATCCTGCGACTGGCGTCATCAGCGGTACCAGCGTTGCGATCGTTTCGTCCACCGCCACGATTACCGTAACGGATGCGACGGGGCTGGCCGTTTCAGCGTCGTATACCCTTTTCCCTTTGGTTTTCGCGACCGCCTCGCTCCCGAACGGATTTGTGGGAACCTCGTATTCACAAGCACTAACTGCAAGCGGCGGCCTCGCGCCCTACACTTTCACGAAGACCGCAGGCACTTTTCCGGTGGGTTTGACTCTTGCAGCCGGCACGATCGCAGGCGTCCCCACTCTTCCGAGCGCGACACCATCGTCCCTGACATTCCAGCTTACGGACGCATCGGGTGCAACCATATCCAAGAGCTTTACGCCGAGTCCGCTGGGTTTCTGTCTTCCCGGCGGCGTCGAGTGCAGTGCCACCAGCGTTGTCATTTCCGCCGCTGAAGCCGGGGTCGCGTTCTCCAAAACGTTCACCGGCTTGGGTGGGACGGGCGCTGGCTTCACGTTCCCGCCGCCTGGAGTCCAGCCGCCGGGCGTGACGCTCTCAAATGCGGGCGTACTCGCCGGCACGACGGCGGCGGGGCTTTATTCGATCACAGTAAACGTCCAGGACAGTGCCCTCCTCGGCACTAGCAGTCGGAATGTCCTTCTTCCGGTGATTGGTTTTTCGCCTCAAACATTGCCGAATCCGCCCATCGGCGCCGCCTATAGCCAAGCGATTACCGGGTCCGGCGGCTCGGGCGCGCTTACGTTTTCCATCGCCAGCGGATCGCTGCCGGCGGGACTGTCGCTGAATAGTTCCGGACTGATATCCGGCACCGCGACCTCCTCGGCGTCCGCGACGGCCGGCATTAAGATAACGGACGCCGTGGGGAGCTCGGTCACTCGAAGCTACACGCTTACGCCTCAAGCCGTTCCGCCCTCCTGCTCCATCACCGCGTTCTCAAATCCCACTCTGAGGTTCGAAGGTACGACGGAGTACGTGGGCGATATCGATATCACATGCACCGGAAGCGTACCAACGGCCAACGGCGCTTCCATTCCGACAGCCACTATCTCCATTTTCGGCGTGAGCACCTACCTCAATCAGAATCTGGTGGCGTCCGCCGGCGTCGGCAAATTCTTCACGGATGCGGTGGCCATCAGCGATCCGGTTTTCTCCGTAGCGCCCAATCTCTTCCCGTGCACCGCTCTGAACGGCGTCTGTCCCGCGCTCGGGAACGGCACGGGATCGACAAGCTACTACGGGAACGGGAACCTGAACCGGAACGTTTACCAGGGTATTTACGACTCATTCACCGCGGAACTTTACTTCCCGAATATTCCGCTTGATCCGCCACCTTTGGGCGGCGGCAACACCCGCGTGATTCGCATCAGGAACGTCAGGGCGGATCTTTACTACTTTTTGGCTCTAGCGAAGAAACCAAAGGCTGCGGCCGATTCCGGTATCACCCCCCAGAACCCCCAGGCTACCGAACCCCTTTACGTGGCCGCGTTCGTCACCGACACAGCATCGCAGCAGGTTATAGCGAGCCACTTCGAGCTGGCCGTCGCCGCCGTCCCGAACATTCCCGCGCTGGACCCGAGCGTCAGGAACTCGACTGACACCGGCCCAGTCAACCTCCAGTTGCAGCGAAGTCCCGCTCGAAACCCAAGCCTGGCGGCGAGTCCCGCGGGTTCCGGGCAATCTCTCGATTTCCTGCTCAAGTTCAGTGAAACGCTGGCAAGTGGTTTCCGTTCCGCGAGTCAGGAGGCGGCTGCGGGATTCGGCTCAGCCTCTTTCCCGGCAGCGAACGGGCTGAATCTTATAGGCGCTGCGACGCAGGGCACGCGCCTCGTCGCGAGGTTCAGCAACATTCCCGCGAATGTGTCGCTTTACGTTACGACCGCGCCAGTGTCACTGTATTCCACCCCGGGTACCGCTGCCGCACTGGTTGCGACAAATGCGGACGCTACAGGAGCGTATTCAGCGATAACCGGCACGGGAACCGTGGGCGGCGCCAGCGTCTCAAAGGTGGCTTTGACGCCGTCGCTTATCGTTGGGGGCACTTATGAGGGTATCGCTGTTTGGGAGGTTAACGCGGCCAATCTCGCAACGCTGGATAACATCAGCTTCGGCGCCGTCATCGCCTACGATCCGCTTCTCGGTGTTCCAGAGCTGTCCGGGAATTTCCCACCGTACGTGAATCTCAGCTTGGGCCCCCAATACATCACCCCCGGTTTGGCGAAGAAACCTCCGCTTAAACCGAAATCGCAGGAGGGTGCTTTGGCGGCGGGCGAACCCGTTTTCGTGGCGTCATCGGGACCCTCATTTCCCAATTTCTTCGACTTTTCCTTCCAGCAAGCCATTTTTTCAATGAACGCAGGGATCTTCCCGTTGATCACCAGTACTTCACCCCTGCCAACCGCGAGCCAGGGGTTTTCGGCCGTGGATGTAGGGGGACAGCCCCTCTGGTCCATTACGTCCGGTGCGTTGCCGGCTGGCCTCCTTCTCAACGAGAATACGGGTATCTTGAGCGGCACCCCCACCGTAACGGGTTCCTTCACGCCGACCGTGACGGTCACGGCGGCCGGTAAGGCCTTTAGCCATTACAACCTTCCCGTTCTCGGTCTTTCGCCGCAGTCCTTGCCCAATCCTACGATTAACGTCCCGTACAGGAAGACGATGACAGCCACTGGCGGAAGTCCGCCGTATTTTTTCTCGTTCACCGGCGCTCTTCCCACCGGTCTTACATTCAATACCGCCACCGGCGTAATCTCCGGCACCGTGACCGGGGGCGGTTCGGCGACCATCAACATCAAGGTGACTGATGTCGCGGAGAAATCGAGCACGCGCAGCTACACCCTCACGCCTCAGCCAGGTCCCTTAGGATGCGCCATCGCTCCCGGCGCCCTTCCCATCGCGAGAGTGGGGGGCATGCAGGAATACCTGGCCGACGTTGATATCACTTGCACTGGAGGCACGGCTACGGCAGCCGGTGCGGCGATTCCCGCAGCCGACATCAAGGTCACCTGGCCGATCCCTTATTCCGGTCCCAACCTTGTCGCTCCCGCCGGCGGCACAAAATTCTTCACGGATGTTGTCGCGGTCCTCGATCCGGCATTCGCCATTCCGAGCAATCTTTTCCCCTGCGCCACCCTAGGCACCGGCATCTGCCCGGCGACCGGTAACGGTACGGGCGCCACAAGTTACTACGGAGCCGGCGCCAATCGCACCGTATTCCAAGGCATCTGGGATACATCCACCTCCGCGCTTACCTTCCCGAGTGTGCCGCTCGATCCGCCGGCTTTTGGCGGATCGCGGACAATCCGGATCAAGAATCTCCGAGGCAGTATTCCTCGCTATATTCCCCTCGGGTTTGTCGGGGTTGGCGTCAGGCTCACCACTGCCGCCGGAACCGTCTTCGAGAACCCACTCGTCCCGGCGGCGGTTGTTTTCGATCCGATGGTCGTCGCCGTGCGTAACACGACCGACACTGCGGCGGGCGCGCTTGGGACGTTGACACGCAGTCCAGCCAAAAACGCGGGCCTTGCGGCTAGCCCCGCCGGCTCGGGATCGTTCGATTTCCTCCTTAAATTCACTGAGCCCATTCCTTTCGGGTCCAGTACTTTCCGCTCCGCGGCGCAGGAAACGGCTCTGGGTTTCGGCTCCGCTTCGTTCCCGGCGACGAACGGCTTTGACCTCGTGGGATCGGCCACTCAGGGCACGCGACTGATGGCCGTCTTTAAGAACATTCCTTCGAACGTGTCGATTTACGTCTCAACCTCGAAGGTAACGCCGGGGAGTTCCGGCACCATCAAAGCCGCGCTGACCACGGCAAATGCGGATGGGACCGGCACATATTCACCGATCACAGGCACCGGAACCGCCTCGGGCGCGAGCGTTTCCAAGGTGGCTCTAACGGCGGGGCAGGGAATCGCCGTCTGGGAGATCACCGGCTCGGATCCCGGCGCATTGGAGAATATCAGTTTCGGTGTTGCCGTCGCCTACGATCCGGTTCTCGCAACTCCGTCTATTCCCGGCGGCCAGACAACGGTGAATCTCAGCTTGGCGCCGCTTTATGTCGCACCAGGCTTGGCGAAGCCACCGGCCAAGCTGAAATCGGGGGAGCCCGCTTTGGCGGAAGGTGAGCCGGTGCTCGCCGCCGCGTCTGGGCCTTCATTCCCGAATTTCTTCGATTATTCAACGCTTCAATCGATATTTTCGATGGCTGCCGGATCGCTTCCAATTCTTGCCGATACCTCGCCGCTCCAGGCGGGCGCTACGGCGTCGCCCTATTCCTACGGGTTCACCGTGTTGGACGCGGCGGGCGCGCAGACTTGGTCGATAACGGGCCTGCCGCCAGGCGTCGTTTTCAACGCCGCCACGGGCGCCCTGACAGGCACTCCCACCACGAAGGGTACGTACGCGCCGAGCGTGCAGGTCTCAGTGGGCGGCAACTCCTTCCTTAAGCCATTCACTATTTCCGTTTTCGATTTCGCGCCGCTCGTGCTGCCGGAACCCGTGGTTGGTGTTCCATACAGTCAGACCGTCGTCGTTACAGGCGGAGCCGCGCCTCTGACGTTGTCGAGCACCGGTTCCTTGCCCGCGGGTCTGACGTTCAACAGTGCGACCGGAGTCATCTCCGGCACGGCAACCTCCGCCGTGCCGGGGACTCTCAACATTAAGGTGACAGACAGTTCGGGCGCGAATTTTACGCGCGCCTACACGCTTTCGCCGCCGCCGCCGGACTTTACCGGTACTTCCTGTTCGATCAACCTGGAGGCCGCCGCTTGCAATCTCACGCCTTCGGGGGGCACGCCGCCCTACACGTTCTCGTTCCAGGGAGCGGGGATTCCCGGCATGCGGATCTCGCATCCGCCGGCGGTGCCCAACGGAACGGCGGCCTCGGTTGGTGCGGTGGTAATCGGCCTTCCATCTGTATCCGGCGTGTCGAATGCTACTATCCGTGTAACCGACGCCGCCGGCGGGTTTAGAGACAGGACCTTCACTCTGACGGTTTCCCAAGTGGATTTTGCCGGATTCTTCCCAACCTCGCTCGGGTCCGGCGACACCGTCACTGTGCAATTCTCCGGCGCGGGGGGAACTCCGCCTTACACGTTCGGTATTTCGGCGGGAGCGCTTCCGTCGGGGCTTACTTTGAATGCAGCTACAGGCTTGATCTCCGGCACGCTGACCACTTCGACCGTAACCGCCACGCCCGTTGATTTCACACTTAGTATTACGGACAGCGCCCAGAATACCAATGCGCGCAGGTTTACAAACACCATCAGTGCGGTTCGTTTTTCCAATGTGGGGAACCGGATACTGCCTTCGGGCGTGGTGAATACGGCCTATTCCTTTACTTTCACGGCCTCCGGCGGAACAGCGCCATACACGTTTGCATTCGATGGCTCCATTGCTCCATCCGGACTCTCGCTCGCCTCCTCCGGCCTGCTTAGCGGAACGCCGACTGGTTCCTCCTCGTTCGGTGTCAGAGTCACCGATTCGGCGGGCGCAACCAACGTGGCGCGCGTTTATTTGCCCGCGGCTTCGTCAGCGCCCAGCCCGCTGACCCTTACCACGGGCCCCCTCGAAGATTCAACAGTGGGGGAAAACTACACCCGGTCATTCTATGGGTCAGGTGGAGTGCCGCCCTATTCGTTTGACTTGGCGCCGGGTTCCTCATTGCCCGCTGGCGCTCACCCGGTCTTGTTGGCTGGTCCGGTTATTTCGCCGGAGTGGGATCCGCAGCCAGGTTACCTCCGCGCGCGCATGAGAACTCCGGGCACGTACAATTTCACCATTCGGGTGACCGACAGCGCGGGAAACACGGCCACCCGCCCCTATACCTGGAACGTAGTTCCGGTGACGTTTTATCACCGATTCCTGCCGGTGAGCGGGGCGCTCCCGGTACTGGGTTCCGCCTACTCACAGCAAATGCTCCCGGTCGGCGGTACTCCGCCATACACCGTTACTCCCATCGCCGTCCCGGGCGGCTTCACGGTGGATAACAACGGCCTCTTTTCGGGTACGCCACTAGAGGTGGGCCTGTCACTTCCATTCAAGTTGACCCTTTCCGACTCACTGGGAGCCAAGCTGACGACTGACGACTTCCTCAGCGTCAACTCCAGCACACCCGCAAACTTGTACCTGAATGGAGGGGATCTGGGAAGCGTAGCGCGGGGCAACGCTTACGGCTTCACTCTGACCACGACCGGGTCGCCGCTCGCTACGCCTCTCTACGACGTTAGCCTTTTCAGTGGAGTGCTTCCGCCAGGCCTGAAGTTGCTGAAAGGTAACGATTTCAACACCACCAGCGCCACGGCGGTGGGGCTGCTGGCGGGCACGCCGGATACGGTCGGCGATTATTCGTTCGTGATGCGTGTCACCGATGCGTCTGGCAATATCGGGCAGCGCGTGATGCGGCTGCGCGTTACCAGCCTTAATATTGTCAATACTGGGATCGCCTTTGGAACGGTTGGCGCGCCCTACAACCAGACCTTTGACGTGCGCGGAGGATCACAGCCTTACGCCTTCAGCATGACTACCGGCAATCTCCCCACCGGCCTTAGCATGAATCCGGCTACGGGCACGATCAGTGGAACTCCAAGCACCACAGCCAATCTGACCGTGACGATTCGGGTGCAGGACAGCACCGGCGCCTACCTCTTACGCTCTTTCTCGCTGAACGTCTATCCATTCCAGATTACGTCGCCGAACTTGCTACCCACGGCCACTCATGGGCAAGCATATTCGTACACCCTTACCGCCTCCCTGGCGGGTGCTTTAACCTGGAGCACCACCAGTGCCCTGCCGTCGGGACTGTCACTCAACGCCGCGAGCGGCGTCATTTCGGGCACGCCTTCGGTCGGGGGTACTTTCCTGCTGAGCTTCACAGCGGCAAACGCGAGTACTTCGAGCCTCAAGAACTTCACGCTGATTGTTCGCACCCTGAGCGGCGTTACGCTCCTGACCGGCTTCCCCACGGCGCCGCTCGAGTTCACTCTCAATACGCAGGGTGTGAACACGTTGGGTATCTTTGGCGGAACTCCGCCCTACAATGTGACAGCCGCTCCGGGAGCCGTCCTGCCTCCGGGCCTTTCGGTGATAGCGGCGGAAACCGGCGCCGGCAATTCAAATTTCGGCAGGTTCGCGCTTGCCGGCGTACCCACGGCGGCCGGTTCGTACAATTTCAAGCTGCGGTACTCGGATGCCGCGGGAATTGTGGTCGATCGGACGCTCACTGTGAATGTCCGGAATATCGCCTTGGCCTCAAACACACTGCGCACCACCGTGGTTAACGCGTCCTTCTCGGCGCAGTTGATGGGCGTTGGGGGTGGCGGCAGTTTCACTTTCGCGTTAGCCGACCTTGTAGGCAACGTTATGCCTTCGGGGCTAAGCCTCGCCTCCAATGGAACTGTGACCGGAACGCCGACTTCCACCGGAACCTCCACGTTCACCGTCGACTTCACGGATGGCACAAGCACGCGCCGCGTGGGCGTCAGCGTGACGATTAACGCGACGGCGGATGCCCGCCGAATCGACTTCGGCTTGGGTCCGATCTTCGGGCCGCTCCCGCTCGCGCGGCTGGCCAATGCCATTCTCACCCCAACCGGGGGTTCGGGGACTCACACCTGGACTGTGGCCTCCGGGGCGCTGCCGCCCGGTCTCCAACTTCTATCCGGGGCAAACCTTCCGCCAGCGTCCGGCGTTACGGCGCCATCGGCGATTCTGACGGGCAACCCCACCACGGAAGGAACCTACAATTTCGCCATCCGCGTGGACGATACCACGGGGAATTTTGGCATCCGGCACGTCACCTCGCACGTCACGCCGCTCAGGTTTGGACCTGCCAACATCCCTCATCGTTTCGGGAATTCCATCGGCCCGCTAAAGGTTGGCGTCCCGTTCAGCCAGGATCTCGGCACCTTCAACGGAACCGCTCCGCTCACCTATACCACCTTACCCGGCGGAGCCTGGCCGGCCCCCGGGATCAGCCTCAGTTCTTCCGGCATCCTTTCGGGTACGCCAACGGAGCCTGGGAACTTCGTCATACGGCGAGTCATCACCGACGCCAATGGGAAGACAGCAGCGGGCACATTGGGGTTCAGCGTTTATCCTGCTGGTGGGAACATCGGCGTCAGCGGCATCACCTCCCTGTTCGAAGGTGGAGAGCCCACCGCGTCAGTGGGGAAGAGCTTTACGTGGAACCTGAACGAACTGCTGCTGCCGGGTTTCGGGACGGGTCCCTTTGTCTGGAGCGTATCGTCCGGTACTCTGCCGGCCGGTCTGGTGATCGCCAACGGCGCGGTTCCTGTGCTCACCGGATCTCCCACCACGGCGGGAGACTACGAGTTCTCGCTGCTCGCCACCGATGCCAACGGTTTCCAGAACCTGGTTTACGACATCAACTTGACGGTCAGTACGATCAGCATTTCGCCCGACACGGAATGGTTGCCTCCCGTGGCCGCGGGCACGGCATACAGTAAGACGTTCACCGCGGCCGGAGGGACGCCTCCCTACACGTTCAAACGCGGGTACCCTTCCGACATGCCCGTCGGCTTATCGCTGTCATCCGCCGGAGTGCTGAGCGGGACGCCCACCACAGCCGGACCTTTCATTTTGGACATTGAAGCGGTCGATAGCGCGAACCAGATTTTCCGGCGGCGCTACAAGCTCAGCATCGCGCCAGTGGGCGCGGTTGTTCCGGCGATCACCTTGAATCCGGTGTCGATCGTCAAAAGCTATACCATTGGCGGCACGGCGCCCACCCCGATCGTTGTGAACGTGGGATCGACAGCGGCAGCCTTCAGCTACGATGTTGGAACGAGTGGCGGCGCCTGGCTGTCCGCCTCGCCTCTTACCGGTACTACTCCTTCCTCATTCAACGCCGCGATCAACATCGCCGGCCTGGCTGCCGGCGCCTACAACGGCGCGCTCACGATTTCTTCGATAGCTGCCGCCAACAGCCCACAGACGATTCCGGTTTCGGTAACGGTCGCCCCAGCCCCGCTGATCTCAACGGAGTCGCTGCCGAACGGCCAGCAAGGCTTGGCGTATTCGCAGACTCTAATGGCGACGGGCGGCACTGCGCCGTACACGTTTGCGGTCACAAGCGGTGCGCTGCCGGCGGGGTTGACGCTCAGCGCGGCCGGTGTCTTGAGCGGAACGCCAACATCGGCTTCGGCCGCGACATTCACAGTCACCGTCACCGATTCGGGAGGTGGCACTGCTGCGAAATCGTTTACCGTAACGCCGGCGCTGGGGGTGAGCGTTTCGACGTTGACGCTGCCGAATCCAGGAGTTGGGTCCGCCTACTCACAGACTGTCCAGGCAACCGGCGGAACGGGTCCGTACACATGGGCGGTATCCGCCGGCGTGTTGCCCACGGGTCTGACCCTCGGCGAAAACGGTGTCCTGAGCGGCACTGCCACGGTTGTCAGCCCCGCGACATTTACCCTCCAGGCCACCGACACGCTGGGCGGCACCGGCATCAGACAATTTACTCTTTCGCCTTTCACACTGACACCGGCCACACTGCCGAACCCGGCTGTCGGGACGCCTTATTCGCAGACGCTGGCGGCTTCCGGCGGCACGGCTCCGTTTACGTTCACCTTCTCGTCCAGCCTTCCCGGGGGCCTGAACCTGTCCGCGGCCGGCGTCTTGAGTGGGACCCCGATAGCCCGTAACGGCGGAGTCAACGTACTTTACGGGGCAACAAAGACAGGGGAGTTGTTGACTATCAATACAGCGACGGGGGCAGGAACGCTGGTCGGTATCATTCCGTCCGAATCGACCGAAATCGTTTTCGATAGTTCCACGGGCCGGGCTTGGTCGCAGCGGCCCGACGGGAATTTCCACATGGGCGAATTCGACATTGGAACAGCCGTCGAAATCGGAAGCGCGATCTTCAACGGTGCGGCCTTCACCGGCCTGGAATATGTTGGCACAACGCTCTACGGGACGTCGATAACCGCAGGCGGAGGCAACAGTCCGTCGACGCTTGGAATGCTGAATCCCGTCACCGGCGTCAGCACGAAGATCGGCCTCACGGGCGTCGGCGCGATCTCCGGCCTCGCCTATGATAAGCAGTCGGGCATAATGTACGGCATTCAGGGTGGACCAGGTCCGGCCAACCTCTATACAATCAATCTCTTGAGCGGAGTTGCGACCGCTGTTGGCAACACCGGACTCCACGCCGGCAGCTTGGAGTTTGGACCCGACGGAAACCTCTACGCGGGAACAACCGGCCAGGGGGCCGCATCCCTGCACCGGATCAATACGGCGACTGGGGCCGCTACGCTGGTTGGCGGCGTCGGGTTCGACGACCTCACCGGACTGACCCTTGTCCCCGCATTGGCCGGCTACACCCTGGTTGTAACGGCGACCGACGCAACCGGCGGCACGCTCACCCGAACCTACACGGTAAGTCCGCTCACGATTGTAACCGCCAGTCTTCCGAACGGCGCCGCGGGTACCGCCTATTCGCAAACTGTTGTTGCGGCTGGCGGATCGGGAACTTACACGTTCAACGTTTCGTCGGGCACGCTGCCCGCCGGGCTTTCGCTGAACGGCGCGACGGGCGTTATCAGCGGGACTCCCACATCTCCCGCAGCCGCCAACTTCACAGTTACAGCGAACGACGGCGCGGTAACCGCGAGCAAGAGCTTTACGATTACGCCGCTCGGCATCGTGACGGCTTCGCTGCCGGCGGGTGCCGTGGGGTTGGTGTATTCGCAGAACGTTGTCGCCACTGGAGGCTCAGCGCCTTACGCGTTCTCCGTCACGTCCGGCGCGTTGCCTGCGGGGCTCACACTGGGCGCGGAAACCGGTACGATCAGCGGGACACCCACATCGAGCGTCACCGCGACATTCACGATCACGGTTCTCGATTCCGCCGGCCTGACGGCGTCGCGAACTCTTTCGATCTCGTTCGTCTCGATCACGACGGCGTCACTCCCGAGCGGAGCGGTGGGAGCCGCCTACTCGCAGACGCTTGTAGCCGTGGGTACCGCGCCCTTTGCCTGGACGGTCTCCGTGGGCGCATTGCCCGCTGGTTTGGTTCTTAATGCGGGAACCGGAGCGATCACGGGGACGCCGGCGTCACCCGTCTCGAGCACCTTTACGGTTCAGGTAACCGATGCCGGCAGCGGCACGGCGACCAGAAGTTTCACCGTATTCCCGCTTGGTATTACCACGAACTCTCTTCCGCCCGCAAGCGTTGGCAATGCCTATGCTGCAACGTTTATGGCGGCGGGAGGAACGGCTCCCTATACCTTCTCGATATCCGCCCAGAGCCTGCCTGCCGGATTGACCTTGTCTGGTGCGGGCGTGATTTCCGGGACGCCGGCAACTGCCGGAGCCAGCACGTTCACGGTCCAGGTGACGGATGCGCTAAGCGCCGTCTCGAACAAGGTCTTCACGCTCACGCCGCTCGGAATCACGACGGCATCGCTCGCGAACGGACAGGTAGGCGTGGCGTATTCGCAGACGGTTGTGGCGGCGGGTGGAACCGCGCCGTACACGTTCGCGGTGACGGGCGGGGCGCTGCCTGCGGGATTGACGCTGAGCGCGGCAGGAGCGAT
>SYKU01000208.1 GCA_005808865.1 Acidobacteriota bacterium | reverse complement strand
GTGCGCGGCGCCAACGCCATCTTGGTCCCGCACTGCTGCCAGTTCAATCCGCGGCGTGCGGTATCCCGAGTTTCGCCGCCAGCACCTCGTCTGTTCGCGCGGGCGTCATCGGGTCAGGCTGCAAGACCCTGATCGGTTCTCGCCGCAAGCAGACGGGCATGTTCTGAACCGTGCGCGGCGCCAACGCCATCTTGGCCCTGCACTGCTGCCAGTTCAACAGCCGCTTTGAAGGCTACCGGGAAGCCAGCCGTGATTGAGTCTCACTTTGATCTCCCAAACCCCGGGCTTTCGAGATACATGGATCGCGTGGCATGGCGCGCTATAATTTCGAGGATATGAACCGCCGGGAATTTCTGGACGCGAGGGATGCGAAGAATTTGCAAGGACCACGCAACCTGCCGGTTACAGGCCGGATCACCCATATTCCGGTAACTTCCGGAAGCCGGTGTACATCACTAGGCTATGAGCACAGATTGATTGCCGCGCTTGCCGATTTCCTGAAGGCGCTGACCGCGGAGCACCGTTTCATCCGGATTCCGAGGACACGCAAAAAGCGCAGTTCGTGTTCGAAGCGATTGGCCGCCGCGGGTGGCCGCACGATAGCCATTGAGTAGATGATCAAATGAGGAGAGAATCTTAATGTTCACGTGGATCTGTCAGCAGTGCGGCCGCGAATGCCAGCCATCCTGGACCGAATGTCCCGATTGCGTGAAGCGGGCAACTGCACCTCCACCGCAGGCGGCCGTGCCGCCGCCCCCACCCCCGCAACCTGCGCAATATCCGTTTGCCGCCCCGCAGGCAGCACCGCCGCCCCAGTATTCCTACGCCTTGCCCGCGCCGCGGCAGGCAATCCCTGCGTGGCTCATGACGATCGTATTTGCTCTCGCGTTCGGCGGTCTTGTAGGCGGTGTATACTTCGCCATCGAAAAGATGCGCGCGCCGAAGGACGGATCGGTCGCCGCGGCTCCCGAAGCGAAGGCCCCCGCGGCCGGGGCGGTGGCCAAAGGGCCGCATCCACTCTTGAAACACATCGAAATTGTGGGAATCCGCATCACGGAAGACGCGAAAAAGAAGACCCAGGTGCGTTTCGTCATCGTGAACCATTCCGGCGCCGAGATTACGGATCTTTCAGGAAGCGTCAACTTGATCGCGCGTACGGCGAAAGCGGGAGAGGCTCCGGTAGGCACGCTCGCGCTCAAGACGCCGTCTCTTGGCCCGTACGAATCGAAGGAAGTGACGGCCGCGCTCGATACGAATCTGAGGGCCTACGAGCTACCCGACTGGCAGAACGTCAGCGTGCAGGTGGAGATTACGTCTCCGCAAATGTGAGTCGGCATGAGCTTGACGCGGGAGTTCCCCCCGGCCTCGGACGCAGCGTCTTCGACGAGGGCAAACAGACCTACACGAACCTGAGTTTGTTTGCCGACGACCGGACGCTGCCCGAGGACCCAGTCGACAGCATCCAGGTCCGGCTGAGCGGGTTGGAACTGAGACGGCCGCGCCCGTTCGGCAACTGCTGGTTGGCGACGGGACGACTCCGTGCCCCTCTGTGCAAGTGCGGACTGCGGAACATCGGCTAAAAGCGCCATGCTATAGCGAAAGAGCTCGCGGATAGTTGCGTTTGCCCTTGTGGGCATCGCCGGTACCCGCTTCACCGCCAAGCGTAAAACGGCCATCGCCGTTCCGCGGGCCAGCGCTGGCGCGCGCTGAGGGTCAAGGCCGGGAACCGCCCGCGACCGGCTCCGCAAGCGCGGCGATCGCTTGCAGAACCTGAACGTCCCGCTGAGCCTCCACCTCGTCGCCCTTCTCCACACCCAGCGTCTGATTGAAAATCTCCGCTTTCAACCGGTTGCTGATAAAGTCTCGCTCCGTCGACCAGTCGGCCACGCCGGGCCGGATATTGCGCTGCGACAAATAGACCTGAAACTCGTCAAGCAGTGCTGGAGTAATTGCGAAATCCTCGCCCGGCGCCGGGTGGGTCTGCGCATAGGCCGTTGCGAACGAGGTGAACGATCCGCTCGCGTCAAGCACTACGCGCAGACGTGTAGGAGGTTGCGGAAAAGCCACACGGTCCGGGAGTATCCCGCCACCGCCCGTCACGGTGCGCCCTGCGCTCGTCTTGAACTCCAGCCGCTGGCTCGTGCCGGAGGTCGCGCCTGCAAGCGCGAATTGGGCCGAGTCGAGCGCCTTCTGGATGGAACGACCGCTTGGCGTATAGTAGAGCGCAGTCGTCAGTGCCAGGCCGGCATTGTCCGAAAGCGGGAAAACCGATTCCACCAGGCCCTTTCCGAAACTTGGTTCGCCTACTATCGCGGCGCGATCATGGTCCTGCAACGCGCCGGCCACAATCTCCGAGCAACTTGCGCTCTTGCCATTAATGAGCACCGAGACCGGAAATTCGTACGGCTGATTGCTGGCGGGCACCGACTCTTCCTTTTCCGTCACCGATCGCCCTCTCACCGTCAGCACCCTCAGACCCGGTTTGAGAAAAAGCGCCGCCGTCTGAAGCGCCGCGGGCACCACCCCGCCCGGGTTGTTCCGCAGATCGAGCACAAGGCCCTTCAAGCTGCGCCCGCCGAGTTTCTCGATCGCATGCTTCACCTCCGCGCCGGTTTTTTCGTCGAAGCTTGCGACGCGAAGATAGCCGATGCCGGGCTTGAGCAGGAAAGCCCGCTCGACAGACGGCGACTGCATCTCCTCAGGCGTCAGCACGAAATTCAGGACGCGTGCGTTTCCCGGTCTCCGCACGTCGAGCTGCGCCGGCTGCTGCCGCGATTGGCCGAGCAGAGCCACCAGTTGGTCGATGTCCAGGCGGTTGACGCTGTAGCCGTTGATGCCCAGAATCTCGTCGCCCGGCGCCATTCCGGAGCGCGCCGACGGCGTTCCCGGAAGTGTTTGAAGAATGATCACACGCCCGGGCAGAACGCTCACGACGCAGCCGAAGCCCTTGCGCGTCGAAGTCTGCATTTGCTTAAGCTGGTCGAATTGGCCGGGGTCGAAAAATACCGAATGAGGGTCCAGGCGGCGAAGGAGTCCCGGAATGGCGCCTTCGTAGAACGCTTTCTCCGGGGCTACCGGTTCGGCGCTCTCCCGCTCGATCAGCGCCCATGCTTCGGTGAAACGCCTCACCTGAATGCCGATTTCCTCCGCGGCAAAGGCCGCGGAGGCGAGGGCGAACAGGGCGGCTGTGAAGCGTCGGAACATTGTTTCTAACGGGTGAACTTCGTAGCTCTCTTCATGGCCTGCCGTTCCAGGGCGAGTTCGATCAGCCGGTCGACCAACTGGCCGAACGTTAACCCGCCGTACTCCCACATCTTAGGGAACATGCTGATCGACGTAAACCCGGGAATCGTATTGATCTCATTGATATACAGGTTGCCGCTGGCAGCCTCCAGCAGAAAATCGACGCGCGCCATGCCTTCGCATCCGGCGGCGCGGTATGCTTCGACGGCGCAGCGGCGCAACGCGTTCATCTTGTCCGGCGGGAGATTTGCGGGCATCTCGATCCGAGCCTCGTCCAGAAGGTACTTATCTTCGTAGTCGTAGAATTCGCGTGAAGGAAGCACCTCGCAGGCAAGCGAGGCCAACACGTCGTCATTGCCGAGGACGGAGCACTCAAACTCGCGCCCGATAATCGCCCGCTCCACAATGACCTTGCGGTCGAACTGCGCGGCGAGCTCGACGGCGGTCCTGAGTTCCGATGCGTCGCGAACCTTCGAAATGCCGACCGACGATCCGAGGTTCGCAGGCTTCACGAAGAGAGGATAGCCGAACTTCGTTGGGGCCTCGCTCGCGTCGAGGTTCGGACGCGTCAACACGACGCAATCGACGACGGGAAGACCCCGTTCCCGGAACAGCCGTTTTACGACGTCCTTGTCCATCGAGACGGACGAGGCGAGCACGCCAGGCCCCACGTAGGCCACGTCCGCAAGTTCCAGCAGGCCCTGCATGGTTCCGTCTTCGCCGTAAGTGCCGTGCAGGACGGGAAACACGACCTCGATCCCGCCGTTCGCACCGGGTTCGGGAAGGATACACGAAGGACTCCACTTGCCGTTCTTGTCGATGAAGTATTCCACGACGTCGTATCGCCCGCGGTCAAGGCTCTCCAGGATCGATCTCGCTGAACGAATGGAGATTTCGTGTTCGCCGCTGCGGCCGCCGTAAACAACGGCTACTTTCGTTCTCATGTTTCTTACGATTGTCCCACGCGCGGGCTCTCACAAGCGCCATTCCGGCTTCCCGCTAATAACTCCGGTGCTACAAGGGCCGACCGGCGAACAGCGAGGCACCGCCGGTCGAAGCTGCAGCCTGAGAACCGACTGCTTGCGGCGTCAGCCGCGCTTTACTCAGAACCGGTAGTTCAGCTCCAGGTAACCCAGATGTCCAACGCGCCCGCGCGGGTAGACGGCACGAATAGCCGCCTTCGCATCCGCATAACCGTAATAAAGAGTCGCCGCGAAATGAGCGTTTAGAGTGACATCGGCACTGAGGTCGTAAAGATTCGCCAGGCTGCGGGCGCCGCCACCCGCGCGCGCCTGATACCCGAAGGTCCAGGGCTGAAACGCGCCGCCGCCGATGTACCACAGATCGTTCCTGTTCGCGAGGCGAAGGAAATGCTGCTCGCTCTTCAATACCACCTGCTTGTGCGGCCGCAGCGTCAGCATCGTGAACCGATCCTCGTTGTTCATCATGTCGAAGAACGGGAAACGCGCGAACGGACGGGGCGTCGGCAGGATCTGAAAAAACGTGCCGTGTTTCCCATCCCCCGGGTCTTTGTCGCCGCTGCCAAAATAATAGCCGGCCCTTACCCAGGGCTTGAGGCTTTGCAGAATCTTCGGCTGGTATCCGGCTTCCACATTCACCATTCCCGCGCGATGACTGAGCGCTCCCCAACTGCCGGATTGAAGCGCGCCGATCCCGAGCACATCGAACGCGCCCACACTGGTTTGAGTGAGGTGTACAAAGTGGCCGCCATAGGTGCCGACACCGATATGCGCGCGATCCGCCGCGCGCGCGGCAGCCGGGCGGTTGTCCTGTTTGAGGACTTGCCGCCAGTCGTCGTAGTAGATAACGAATAAGCGCCATTCACCGGTATTATTCTTGTCCCGCTGCACCTGACCGGTCGCCGACGCGTAAAGAAACCCGGTCTTCATCCACCCCCAGCCATCCACCTGGACCACGCCGCGAGTCGGGAACGCGCCGACCAGAGTGTAGTTGATCTTTGGCTTGTTGTACACAAAGTGGGCACCGTCGAAGCTGCGCATCACGTGCGTGAAGGCGAATGGGCCTATCAGTCGCTGGTGGACGCGGTCCCGTTTGATCGTGCCGATAGACGGATCCTTCGCCGTAACTTCACTGCCGTCCTGAAACTCGAAACGGCCCAGACGCAGGCTGCTCGCCTTGCTGCCGGCCAGGTTCTTGAAGCGCACGAACGCCTGTTTGGGAAAGATCTGAGCGGCATTTTCATTACGGCCGTTTGCCACGTAGTAGGTCGCGCCGAACCCCAACTGGCCCTGCGCCCCGGCCGCCACGGCGTTCTTCGGCAGACCGAGCAGAACGGGCGACGCCAACTCGAACGTCCAGTCAAGCGCCTTTCCGGTTTGTGTGAGATTCAACCGCAGGTGGTTCCCCAGGAAGGAATAGTTCGGATTCCCGGTGTTCGGTGTGAACCAGCCCCAACTCTCCAGGCGGCTTCGGACGCTTCCACTCAGGACAAGATTTTCTCCCAGCTTGACCGGTTCCGGCGCCTGCCCCCAGAGTGGCAAGAATACTGCAAGCGATACCGCCAGAATAAGAATAGAGCGATGCATGCTTCCAGCGTAGGACCAGTCACGGAAACCTGGCTATAGTACTTTCCTATCAGAGTGTTACCTAATGAGAGCCGCTCAGACGCTATTTCATCAAGGCCACGCTGGTAACGGACCACGACAGGTTCTTCAGTTGATGAACCACACCGCCCTTGGCGTCGAATTCGACAATGCGCGATCCCATATAATCCGACACAATCAGACCGCCTTCCGGCGTCTGTGTAAACCCTGACGTCCAGGCCATGCGAGCCGTGCCGCCTCCCCCTGCGAATGTCGCGACCGTCTTGCCGCTCGCGTCAAGCCGCCGAACTTCACCCGGCGCGGCGAGGCCGATCAGCATGCCGCCATCGGAAAGCGGCTGGGCATACGCCGGCAGCCGCTTAGGGAACTCCAGCTTGCGAATGACGTCTCCAGCGGCGGTTAGCTCCAGGAGAAGCCCGGCGACTTGCACCGCGACCAGCGTCGTGCCGGCCGGAGTGCGTCTCGCCCGGCGCATGGCCATGCCCTTGTATTCAGGCTTCTCGACGCTCCATACAACCTTGCCCTCGGGCGATACCTCGAAAACTCGCGAAGCCGCGTCGTCCACCAGAAGAGTGTTCCCGTTCTCGAGCCGCTGCGCGCTGACCAGCGTCACCTTTTCAGTCTTGTACTGCCAAACCACTTTCTGGTCCGAATCGATCTCGGTTACCACACCCTTCGGGTCTTCTATGTAAAGCACGTTGCCACTCGCGAGCGCCGAAACCTCCGTCGCCCGATGATTCGGCCTGCGCCAAAGAATTCGCCCGGAGGGCCAGGCAATCGCGAGAATCTCACCGCCCGGTCCGTGGTCGTTCACGAGCAGCCGCCGTGTCTCGAGCAGGGTTGGCTTCAGCTTGCGGTTGAGGAAATCGACCGCCCGGGAAAATGCCCGCTCATCGTCCGCGCCTTTGAATCCGTGTCCGGCTTCAGCCACGGTTTCAAGTTCCGCCTCAACTCCCATTCCCCGCATACGCTCCACAAGCCAGACCGACTGCTCGAAGGGAACGTTCTGGTCGCGCGTGCCATGGATTGCGAGAATCGGCGCCGAAGCCGGCGTCACCCAGTTGAGAGGACTCGCGCGGAAATGCGCGTCGAGCGCGTTCATGCGGTCGCCACCGAGCAACGGCGGCAGCGCCTCCGCAGCGTTGCGGCTTCCTTCGTAGGCGCGGCGCATGTCCGAACGTCCGTAGAAGCTGATAGCGCAATCCACCCTGCTCGACTGCTCCCGATGCGCCCCGTTTCCTTCAAACTGCGGCATGTCGCGTGTCACGGCCAGAAATTGCGACCACGTCGCGCCGGCTGAAACACCTATCGCCGCCATGTGGCCCTTGTCCAAGTCGAACTTCTCCGCGCTCGCACGCAGGAAACGCACCGCGGCCTTCACGTCGTGAAGCGGAAGCGGAAACTGGACCACGGGCGTGAGGCGGTAACTTACCGTCGCGGCAATATAGCCGTTCTGCGCGAGCCGGATGGCCATCGGCAAATAGCCCTCCCGTGTACCCCCGCTGAAGCCGCCTCCATGGATCATGACGATGCCAGGATATTTCCCGGGAGCTTTCGGACGGGCGATATCCATCGCGAGTTTTCCGTGCGGGATCGAAGTATATTCGACGCCGCGTTCAACGATTACGCCAGGCGGCACTTTCAACTCCGCCGCGGCGCAGGAGAGCGCCAGAAGAGTGAGGAGAGACAATCGCATTAGGAACCTCTGGTGAGGATATCGCGAATCGCGCCCGGTCGCACGGATACTCCATTTTGCTCATAAGTGTTTAGGGCCGCGCTGCCCGGTTGGCAGGTTTTTGCGCCGCCTCAGCCTCGGTTTATCCGGTTGAAGCGCTCGGGGTTTCCGTATCGTCCACGCTTTTGGATATGGCGAGACACCCGGGACGAGAAACACATCGGGCCGGGGAAAGGGCACCCGGACCGGAATCTCGAAAGGTCTCCGGCAGACCCCTGTCGTGTGCGGCACGACAGTCACAATGGCACGATCGACATCGTTATACTCAACGCGGACAGTCAGAACCGGGCTGGTCATGGCGGTCATGCCAGGCTCGAAGAGCCATGCCTCACCTTGACGTGGAGGTTCTCTTCCGGGTCCAGGAAAGCGAACAAAGAGAGGGGGGCCTCGCCGATTTCCTCGTCCGTTATCGGGCCGGAATCGCAAGGCAGTTCCTGATTGCGCCACAACGCCTCCACTGCGAAGGTCTGTATGTCAGCGGCCCGGCAGAGCCTCGAATGCTTTCATTCCAGGAGATTAAAGGCGTGTTCGCTCATACATCCGGGCCAGCCTGTTTCCGCCCACCAGGTAAGGTCAGAGACGGTCGCGCGGGATCGGTTTGCGCTTTTGCGGCCGGAAGCCGGGAGGGTAAGCGCGCTCCGCCGCACGTTTATTGGCGCATGATCTATCATGGGTGCAGATGCAATTTCCAGGACAGGGAAAGCCTCCGGCGGGTGTGATCTTCGATTCCGACATGGGCAACAGAATCGACGCCGCCCTGGCCCTCGCGCTCCTCTACGGGCTTGATGGCAGGAACGAAACCCGCGTGGTCTCACTCAGCGTCAGCAAATCAAATCTCAAGGCTGCCGCCTTTTGCGAGGTGATGGGACGCTTCTATTCCGGGGCCGTTAGCGGCGCCTTTGGAGCCGTGGGACGCACCTTGCCGACCGGAATGTCAACCGTTGGCCACATGCCCGAGGACACACCGATGATCGCGGTCCCTCTCGCGAGGGTGAACTCCGCCGGCGCGCCCGCCTACAACCACGGAATCCACCGGGTTCTCGATACGGCCGAAGTTCCGGCGCTGATCCGCAACGCCTTCACTTCTCAGTACGACCAGAATTGCGTGGTCGTCGTAGCAGGACCAGCAACGAACCTGGCAAACGTGCTCGGACTGCCCGGCGTCACGGACCTGATTTCGAGGAAGGTGCGTTATCTGGTGATTGCGGGAGGGTCTTTTCCAGACGGCCCGGGCGAGTCTCGCGTCATGGCTGACATCCCAGCCGCGAAACGTCTGTTCGCGGAGTGGCCAACTCCTATAGTCGCAGTGGGGCGGGAGGTTGGAGAGCATACGCCATATCCGGCTTCGAGTATTGAGAAAGATTTCGCGTGGGCCGAAGCGCATCCGCTGGTGGACGCCTATCGCGCCTATAAACCAATGCCGTATGACGCGCCAACCTGGGACATGGCCGCCGTACTTTACGCAGTCCGGCCACAGGAGAAGTATTTCAAGATGTCGGGCTCGGGACGGATCGACGTACTCAACGACGGACGGACGAAGTTCACGCCCTCCCCCGATGGAAAGCACCGCTACCTGATTCCGGACGATTCGCAACGGGAGCGTGTCGTCAACACCTATACGGAGCTCGCGAGCGCGAAACCCGTGATCCGGCAGCCCAGGTTCCGGCAGCAGCAGGTGGACCAGAAGAAGCCGGAGCAGAAGAAGGACGAAGCCCCTGCTCCCAAACCAGACGCCGTCAAACAGCCGTAGGCGGCACGCGCTTCGGCCCAAACACACGATAGGCGAACATCGCGGCGAGAATCGTGGCAGCCGCTGTGCCAACGCCGCGCAGCAGGCCCCCGCCGAACACCACAACCGCATTGAAAAACATGAACCCAAGGAAGGCGTGAACGGCGATTTCGATTGACCGCGGACGCGATTCGTACGCGGCGGGCCGGCGCAGCCACCAGACCGCATCGATGGCCCAGATCACGGCCATCAGGTAGTTAAGATAGATTCCATTTCCGGAACTCGATCCCGTCTCTTCAGCGGTTCGCCGCGCGGTCTCCTTCAAAGCCTCCAAGTGACTCCAGCCGTGATAGAAGTGAAAGGCGAGAACCACGTGCGCGAGGAAGCACAGACATGCGACAGCCCAACAGACACGCGCTATCCGCGGAAAGCCGGGCTTTTCACGATGGAGCCACAGGGCAACGGCCACCGCGTACAAGGCGGAGCAAACGCGAATTGTCCAGAGCGCCAGTTCTTTACCGGTCATATTCGATAACGCCGGCGACGATGTCGGCCCGGAAATAGTTCTCCGGCCGGACCGGGCTGCCTGCCATGCGTCGAAGCAGGGCGATCTGTCCAAAATGCGTCAGTGCGTCGGCGACCGGCCCCTGCAAGATCCTCTCCTCGGAGCAGAGGAGCGGCTCGGCCGAGGCAAGATAGGCGTCGAGCAATTGAATCGCAGCGAAAACGCGCTGGATTTCGCCTAGCCACGGCATTGGCAAGGACTCGCGCCACTCATGCCTGCCTTGGGAAAGGGCGATGGCCCAGTCTAACAAGTCCCCGATGTGAGCCAGGATTTCCGCGGCACTCCGCGTTCCCTCCGCCGGCCGAAAATCTCCGAAACCCTCGGGCGCGCCGGTTAGAGTCCTGTTTCCCCGATACGCGAGCGTGGCAAGAGAATGGCGAAGGAACTCTCGCTTGGGATTTTCCATAGCTATAAGGCTACCGCTTTTTGTGTGACTCGCCTGTATGACGGCCATACATCCGTCGCAAGTGGAGGGCGGCCCCGGTGATAGAATGGTAACTGAGAGTTTTACAAATGAGGGTTATCGCTACAGACGCGCAGAATCCCCTTTCGGGTCTCGGACAGTGGGACGACGCCGTTCGCGAACGCTACGTCGCGAACCGCAGGAAAGAAGAATTCCGGCAGCACACCGACGAGGCCCCTTCAGTCGTTCGCGAGTTCTACCGTCTTAATCACACCAGCCAGACCGTCGATTTCGTGCGCGCGAAGAAGCGCGAGTACCTGCCGCTTCAAAAACGCCGGATGAGCGTATGGGAGGCGATGAACTACCTCAATACTCTGGTTGACGACAGCGATCCCGACACGGATCTATCGCAGATACAGCACTTGATGCAGACCGCGGAAGCGGCGCGCCGGGACGGGCGTCCGCGATGGTTTATTGTCTCCGGCCTCGTTCACGACCTCGGCAAGATCCTTTGCCTGTATGGGGAACCGCAGTGGGCGGTTGTCGGCGACACGTTCCCGGTAGGCTGCGCCTGGTCGGATAAAGTCGTGTATGCGAAGTTCTTCGCCGCGAATCCGGATTCGAACATACCGGAATACCAAACGCGGAACGGCGTCTACACCGAAGGCTGCGGCCTGAACAGCGTCGATCTATCCTGGGGACACGACGAGTACATTTACCGCGTGTGCAAACCTTTCCTTCCGGAGGAGGGACTGTACATGCTGCGTTATCACTCCTTTTATCCCTGCCACCAGGAAGGCGCCTACCAGCATCTGATGGACGCTCGCGACCGTGAGATGTTCTACTGGGTGCGCGAGTTCAATCAGTACGATTTGTACTCGAAGGGCGAGTCGAAGCCAGATGTGGAAGCTCTTCGCCCGTACTACGAAAACCTGATCGCGGAGTTTTTTCCGCCACAACTGAGCTGGTAAGGGCACTGGCCGCTCGCCTGCCACCAGCACTCTCCCGCCCGGCGTTCTATTCGGTGTAACGGCCCGCGATCTTTGCCGCCTGAGCCTAAGGTGTCACGATGCCGGGGGCGATCAGTTAAGAGAACCCCGGCATTAGCAGAGGTGGTTTGATATATAATCGGCATCGTCCCGGAGACCAAAATGGAATTCCGGGGAAACGAGGCTACCGAGATGCGGAGCGGACTACTCGGCTTGTTTGGGCTTCTGGCAACCCTGTTGGTGAGCCTGTACCCAACAATCAACGCCCAGGTGTTCTACGGCGCCCTCGTCGGGGCGATTACAGATCCAAGCGGCGCGGGCGTGCCCGGCGTCGAAGTCACAATCCTCAACCAGCAGACGAATCAGACACGCAACACATCCACCAATGCGTCGGGAGGATACACATTCTCCAACGTGCTGCCGGGCCTCTATCGATTGGAGGCCGAGGCGACCGGTTTTCAGGCGTACGCGCAAACGGGCGTCTCGGTCACTATCAATACGGTCACGCGAATCGATGTGGAGCTGCGGGTCGGTCAGATTACCGAGAAGGTCACCGTTTCCACAGCGGCTGGCGCGCTTCAGTCGGACAAAGCCGACGTGCACATCGAGCTGAACACGAAGGAACTCACGGAACTGCCGCTGGGCGGCTACCGCAACTATCAAAGCCTGATCAACCTGACACCCGGCGCGACGCCGGCGAGATTCCAGAATTCAATCAACGATACGCCCGGCAGGTCGCTGACCACCAACGTGAACGGTACGGCGCGGAACGCCAACAACACCCGGCTCGATGGCGCGCTCAACAAGATGAACATCATCTCCTCTCATACCTTGTATGTGCCGCCGTCCGAGTCAATCGAGACGGTGAACATTAGCACGAACGCCTTCGACGCCGAACAAGGCATGGCTGGAGGCGCGGCCGTGACCGTGGTCACCAAATCGGGAACGAACGAGTTCCATGGCTCGCTGTTCGGCCTGCACAACAACAGCGCGTTCCAGGCGAAGAACTTCTTCTTTCGAGGGGATAAAACGCCAAAGAGCCTCAATACCATTTACGGCTTTACGCTTGGCGGACCTCTCGTCAGGAACAAGCTGTTTTTCTTCGGCAGTTGGGAAGGCCTGCGCGAGCGTAACAATTTTTCATCACTTTACACTGTGGCCACCGCCGACCAGCGCGAAGGGGATTTCGGCGCGCTCCGCACGAACTTGTATGATCCGCTGACCGGAGCCGCCAACGGTTCGGGCCGCGCTCTATTCCCTAACGCCGTGATTCCGCTTGCGCGGCAAAGTCAAATCAGCCGCAAGATGCAGGCCCTGGCGCCGCTGCCGAATCTGGGCGGGACAAACGCTAATTACTTCCGATCCGGAACGCAACAACTGGACCGCGACAACTACGACGTAAAGCTGAACTGGAACCGGACCGACCGGCACACGATCTGGGGCAAGTACAGCCGCATGGATGCCTTTGTCAACTGCGATCCATCCCTCGGGGAAGGGGGAGGAACCGGACTGTGTATTGGCGGCAAACCCGGCAAGGCGAGCACATTGGTCCAGTTGGGAACGCTCGGTCACACGTGGGTGCTCCAGCCGAACCTGCTGTTCGACGGTAACATGGCCTACTCCCGGCTCGCGCAAAACATCCGCGGTCCAAAAATCGACGAGAACTTCGGGCTGACCACGCTGGGCATTCCCGGTACGAACGGGCCCGACCTGGGCCAGGGCGGCCAGCCGGGATTCGTCGTGACCGGGTATGAGAGTCTGGGCGACGCCAACGCATCGAATCCCGCCTTCCGCACCGATGCAGTCTATACGTACACAACGAACTTCAGTTGGACCCGGGGTTCCCATGACATGCGCTTTGGGTTTGAGTCGGTGCGGTTTCACCAGAATGACTGGCAGCCCAACATCACGGGCGGTCCGCGAGGACAGTTTAACTTCGGCGGCGGCGTAACAGCGTTGAGCGGCGGCTCAGCGCCGAACCAGTTCAATTCCTACGCCGCTTTCCTGCTCGGGCTGCCGCAGGCCATGTCCAAGGCGCTGCAGTTCTACTCACCACAAACCGCGCGGGAATGGCAGTTCGGCGGTTTCTTCCAGGATCGCCGGCAGCTGAATCAATCCCTGACGCTGACGCTGGGACTCCGCTGGGAACACTATCCTATCCAGACACGCTCCCATCAGGGCTTCGAGCGGTATGACCCGCTCACCAATCAGGTATTCATCGGCCGGCGCGGCAATAATCCGGACACCGTGGGCATCGATGTGAGCAAGAGGTTATTCGCCCCTCGTGTCGGTCTCGTCTACCGGCTGGGACCCAGCACGGTCATTCGCAGCGGCTACGGCATCAGCTTCGATCCCACCACGCTCTCCGGAGCCATCCAGCGGCCATACCCGGTTGTGGTCGGGAAGCAGTTTCCTGGTGTGAATTCGTTTCAACCGTACCGGCCCCTGGCGCAGGGCATCCCGCCAGTGGAGGGGCCGGATATCAGCTCCGGCATCATCCCCCTGCCGATCGACGCGCAGACCATGAGCGTGGCCAGCGGCAAGTTCCCGCGCGGATACATTCAGTCCTGGAACTTTGTTGTCGAGCGGAAGCTGCCTCTGGAGCTGGTGGGTTCGGCCGGTTATGTGGGGACCAAATCCATCCGCGCAATGGCGTTCCTGGATATCAACGCCGGCCGCCCGGGCCTGGGGGTGGCCGGGCAGGCGCTGTTCGCCTCGTTCTGGCGGACCGCCACCACCAGCATGCTCAACCCGGCCTTCGCATCCGACTATCACTCGCTGCAAGCCACAATCAACCGGAGATTCACGCGCGGCCTTTTCGTCAAGGGCAGCTATACCTTCTCGAAGGCCATCAATTCGGTCGACGACAGTCCCGGTGGACTTGCGTTCAACACACCCACTCAGCTGAGCCGGAATCGCGCCCTGGCCGGATACGACCGTGCCCACGTCTTGCAGGCTTCATGGATCTACGAATTGCCATTCGGTCCCGGAAAGGCCTTGCTGGCAGGCGGCGGCCTGGTTTCAGCCCTTTTGCGGGACTGGCAGATCAACGGAATTTTCGCGGTGTATTCTGGGTCTCCCTTTACAGTGAGCGCTGCCACGGCCTCGCTCAACGCACCCGCCAACACGCAAACAGCGGACCAAGTCAAGCCCGTAGTCGCCAAACTTGGCGGGATCGGCATCGGCAATCCCTGGTTTGACACTACAGCATTTCAATCCGTCACCGCGGCCCGGTTCGGCAACACCGGACGGAACATCCTCCGCGGGCCGGGCGTGGTCGAGGTCAATGCCGGGCTGTTCCGGAATATCCGCCTGTCCGAACGTTTCACCTTGCAGTTCCGCGGCGAAGCGTTCAATCTGAGCAATACTCCGCATTTCGACAATCCAGCGGCGAACGTCTCGACGAGCACAAACTTTGGCGCCATCACCAGCGCCCAGCAAGACCAGCGCACGATACGATTCTCGCTGCGAATGGCCTTCTGACACATTCAGGAACGGAAGGAGTTAGATATCACATGCCGTCAAGCCGAAGGCGATTCCTGGAAGACCTTGCACATGCCGCGGCGCTGGCCCCGGCAGCCCGGCCCGCCGCGGCGCAACCGGACGGAAAGCCCCTGGTTTGCCGCGTGGTCGATGCCGCTTCGGGGCGCCCCACGGCGGCGCGGATCCGGCTGGTGGATGCACGCGGGGAAGAGGTTGTTCCGGCCGGACATCCCGAGACGCTGGCGGAAGGGACGCAGGAGGGTGACGTTCGCATCCAGCGCAGGCGGTACGCCTACGTCGACGGTTCCTTTGCCGTCGACCCTCGCCGGTTGCCGCTTCGCTATCAGGTCATCAAGGGCTACGAATATACGATCGCCGAAGGCGACCTCACCGCGGAACAACTGCGCGGCGGCGCCACCATTTCGCTTTCGCGCTGGTCCCGCCTGGCGGACCGCAATTGGTACAGCGGTGACATTCACATTCATCACATCTCCCCGAAGACCTGCCAATTCGAGATGGAAGCCGAAGATCTGAATGTCGCCAACATTCTGACCTCGGACTTCACAAACGATCAGTCGGAGTTCGAGGGCCGGGTCAACTCGAACTCCCGCGCCGGCCGGCTCATCTACGTCAACCAGGAGTTCCGGAATCACCATCTCGGTCATATGTGCCTGCTGAACCTGAAGAAGCTGATCGAGCCGGTAAAGCCCGCCCATCCCTATCAACATCCGCTCCACCTGGACGTCTGCGATCGCGTTCATGCTCAGGGCGGCTATGTATCCTGGGCTCACTTTCCGAGCTGGCCGGGAGCCGAAAGCCCTCTCGACGTGGCGATGGAAAAGCTGGACGGCCTCGAGATCATGTCCGTGCTGGAACCGCGCGAGTTTCCGCTCTATTTGAAACAGGTGGTGACCGACGCCGAGCCTAACAGCGGGCTCCACCTTTGGTATCGATTCCTGAATTGCGGATTCCGGCTGACGGCGACGGCCGGCACGGACAAGATGACGACGTGGGTCACCGCCGGATCCAACCGCGTCTACGCGCAACTGGAAGGCGAATTCAGCTACCAAACTTGGATCGACGCGCTTAAGGCGGGCAATACCTTCGTCTCCAACAGCCCGCTGATCCGTCTCACGGTGAACGGAAAACCGCCGGGGACCAGACTCAGCCTCGATGCAAGGAAATCCAAGGCAATCGAGATCCGCGCGGCCATGGACTCACAGTTGCCGTGCCACCGGCTCGAGATCGTTGCTAACGGCCAGGTGGTCGCGCAAGCAACCCCGAGCGGGGCGCGCTACCATGCCGAGATCCACCTCGAGTATCCGCTGAATCAAAGTTGTTGGATCGCGGCCCGGGCCTATGAGGATATCGATCCGTACCGGGCGCGTGGCGTCGACTTCACCAAGATCCACAACGAGGACGGCACGCTTCACGGAAACCTGTATGGCACGCGGCGGCCCGAGACCGTGTTCGCCCACACCTCGCCGGTTTACGTGATCCGCGATGGTGCGCCGATTCGCAGTTGGGACGACGCCCAGTATTATGTCCGTTATCTGGACCGCGCGATTGAATGGCTTCAGAAAGACGCGAAATTCGCCAAACCAGGCGATCTCGCGGCCTCGGTAGAAGCTTTTCGGATGGGACGAGCGATTTACGAGAAGCGCGCCAGCGAAGCGATGGCGCAACGGCAAGCGGCGGCGCGATGACGACAGGTTTTTTGGCGACCGATTGACTCGCGTGTGACGATCTGCAAGGCCGTCACCGCCTGCGGCGCATTCATCGAGACGTAGTTCCAGCCCGCCTTTTGGCTCTCGGGACCTGCGTCCTGGGCCGTGATACCGGCGAGAACCCCAACTGCTTGGTTGATACCTAGGACTAGGAATAAATCCAAGAAATGCCGGGTATAATCGCCGGTGGCCAGGAGCCAAAACGGAAATCCTGGCTAAGATCTTTCCCTCATATAACTAAGTTCGTCCGTGGGAACGGCCCGCAGCGGTCAGGGGCGTACCAGCAGGGTCGGCGGGGGCGAACCCTTGACGGCGAGGACCGTTCCAGATCATGAAAGAGACGGGAAAGATCGTGCGAACTCCAGGGTCGTGATCCGGCCGGGCCGGGGGAAACCCGCGTCCGAGACCGCGCTCACGCCAAGCCTCATCCGACAATGGCCCCTCCTTCTCTTGTATGCACGGCCCGCATCGCCGCGCCGATCACCTGCTGCGCACGCAGCCCATCCCGGTGCGTCGCCGGAAACGGTGCGCCCGTGCGGCAGCAATCGACAAAAGCCGCCACTTCCGCTTTGTACGCCGGTCCAAAGCGATCCACAAACTCGGGCGCGGCGGCGGCTCCGTTCCCGCCCGGAAAGACCTTGCGCGAAATCGGCTCGGTCCGGCCGCGCCGGCCAAAGGCCTCAACAATGATCGCACCTGGCTTCTGTTCGAAATGCCCGATCTGAATCTGCCCCTGGTCTCCATATATCACCGTCTCCACGCGATAGCCCGAAACATGATTCCGTGTTACCTGGACCTGACCCATCAACTCTTCCCCAAACCACATGTAGAGCATGGCGTCGTCAAAGTCCTCCTCGCACGATGCCACGTGTTTGTTGTGCAGCACCGACCCCACCGCCATCGCGCGGTCCGGCATCCTTCCCGCCAGCCACAGGATCTCGTCTACGTTGTGTACCGACATGTCCGGCAGGATGCCGCCGCTCTGATACCCGTCCGGCGGCGGACCCGAATCCTCGAGTGCCGAATACACCTTGAACACCCGCCCGATCGCGCCCTGGTTCATCAAGTCGCGTCCGAAGGTGAGCGCCGCGTCATACCTCCGTTGAAACGCAAGCATCAAGGCATCCGGATAGTCGCGATCGAGTTCCGCGCAGCATGCGATGTCTCCCTCAAGCGTGCCCGTAAGCGGCTTCTCAAGTAACACCCGGTGTCCCGCTCTTACGAGTGACATCGCGAGATGCTGGTGATGCTCCGTTGGAGCGACCACCATCGTTGCCTTGGCGGCATCAGCCGCAAGATATGCGTCGAGCGAGTCGAAGACCGGTCCGCTATACCGCTGCTCGCTTGCGAAACGCGCCAGCCTCTCAGGCTCGCGGTCCACCACCGCCCGCAGCCGGCAGGCGCCTGTCTCCCGCTCCAACTCCAGCATGTGGGCGGCGTGTACCCACCCCATGCGCCCAATTCCAATGATGCCGATATCCAATGGCTGATTCATGATTTAATGGCTCCCGCCGGCGCGGCCGGTTCCTGAACGATGAATACGCACACACGCCCCGATGCGCGGCTCCGAGATCCTTACCTCGAGTGACTCGAACAGGGTCGCGGCCGGCCGCGACCCCAACCTCGTCTTTAGTTCCCGCATGGCCATCAACGGAGGCCGCGGGAGCAGGGCGATTGCCAAATCCTTAAAGCGGCAGCGGACCCTTCCCGCGGCAAGCCGGCACCTGCCCTGTGCGCGGCCGGTCTCACGCCGATCGCGGTGACACGGAACCCGCGACACAGTAAGATTCGGCGTCCTCGCCAACGGAGGGGCATCTTTGATCGATAGAGGCATCGGAATCTGTTCATGTTATCCTAGCGCAGCTGACACGCACCGGTGCAGCGCCAGCCGGCGGTCGACGGGACGATTCAGCCGGGAGAAAATATGGCTGGCGCCCGGGTTAGGTCCAGGCACGAGCCCGGCGGTCGTTCAAACGTTTGCTGCGACAGCGGTGAACCGCGATGGGTCTAACCTCACCAGGATGCGGATGCCGTTTTCCCCTTGGTATTGGATTTTCGAAGGCGGCGGCGCGCGCCGGAGCGTCCGCTGCTTCCGTGAATGAGGCTGCGGCTCGGAGGTCCGCTTGCGTAACCTGAGTGGGCGTCGCGCTGATTGGCGCGCGATGTTCAGAACAATGTGTGGGCCGCCGTGAACCCAGTCGATGCATTGAGTGGCGATTGAGCGTTTAGATCCAACCACGTGCAAAATAGTAACCGATCTTGACGGTTTCTTCGACGAGCGTGAGAAAAGCGGTCCACCGTCCCATCCAGCGCGTCGAACGTTTGATGGCATCGGGGAATGGCCTGGGAATGATTTCCAGTCCCGCCTTCCTGAATGCCCGGCTTGCTCGGAACATGTGAAAATCGCTGGTGAGAAGTACTTTACGGCTTGTCTCGGAGGCGAGCATGCGGCTCACCAAGACGGCATTTTCCCGGGTACTGGTCGACAAGGATTCGAGTCGAATCGCGGAGGCCGGCACACCGCTCGCGACCAGGAAATCGCGCATGAGCGACGCTTCGCTTGCCTTGCCGCCGGCTACGCCGCCGCTGACTAATATTTGCTGGAATCCATCCTGTTTGTAAGCCCAAACGGCATAAACGGCCCGAAGGTACGAACTTTCGCCGAGCACGGTTCCATCCATGGAAGATCCGGCAAGCACGACGAGGATCTCCCCTTTGGCATCGGTCCACGGCCCGGAGAGCCATGTTGCCCACCACCGGACGAGAGGTGTCGAACTCACCAAAACAACCAGCAGTCCGGCAAAAGTCAGCGCCCGCCGCAAACTTCTCACGCTTCACATCGTCGCACGTTGATTGGAAAGGGCGCTCGCGCCACATTAAGTGTGGCTGTTGGCCGCGCCCACGGGCGGGTCGCCGGAGGAGAAATTCGATCATCGGGGAGCCGGACTGCGGCATCCCTCTCAACCTTTACCACTGGGCTGGACCATATCTATCGCCGAGGACTCTGACCCTTACGTGCGCCGGCCCACCGGGCGACAATCTGAATCATCTCCAAAGCCAGTTGCGGACGGGTCCGATACTGCTTGTCGGTGGCCTGCCCGATTTGTTTGCGTTCAAGTTTGCCGCTGCGGCCGGGAGCCAGTTTGGGATTCTTTCGCTTTCGGAAAAGCCGGACGAGAATCGGCAATGCCCAGACCTTGTGTGGGGCAAAGGCGAAGGAGACGTGCAAAGAAAGCGACATTTTCAACTGGAAATGTTTTGCGCGCCGCGTGAGGCCGCTAGGAGTGCTGACTCGCCACAGACTTCTTCTTGCTTGAGGCGTTTCAGCAAGCGTCGCGACGCCCCGCGGGCAGCGGGGCCCTCGGGCGCGAAGCGTGGGACACTAGTTCGCAACTATGGACGAATTCCCCCAATTCATGAAAAATCCAGCAAACAGGATTGCGAGGACCAACCATGCGACCCCAGGAGTCGAGGGTTACATATTCGATGGGGCAGACGGGAGCCAGATGGCGTTTTGGACCTGTAGGGAAACCGCGGCCTCCGCAGCGCACGTGCATGACTATGACGAATACATGATCGTTGTTCAAGGCTGCTATACCCTGATCATCGAGGGGGAACGGATCCCACTGAGGGCCGGGCAGGAGTACTTCATCTCACGGGGCGTACTGCACAGTGGCGAAGTTCTGGCCGAGACCAGAACCATCCACGCATTTGGCGGTCATCGGGCCGAGCGCATACAAGAATAGCCGCTTCCGACGGGGCTTGGCTCAATCCGCGGCTCAAAAAGTGCAAAACTCCAGGCTAGCCAGATAGGCGCAACGCGATTTTCAGAACGGCTGCGATGACTTCAGCGTTTGCTCTAGACTAAAGTAAGTTACTAAGCACGGCCTTGGATACGCGATGTCGCAGCAAGCGTTCTACCATGGCGACTTCGACCCTGCAGTCACACGGTGAACGTCTGGCATGGCAGAGCGAAAGCGATCGCTGAAACCAGGGATTCGCGCCCCGCCAGTTCCTCTTTCCCGGAGTCCGGGGTGTTCACGGCGTTTCGCGGCAGGAGCTTTGCCCGCTCGAAGCCGATTTTCTGGGAGTGGCGCGGGACGCATGCCGGGGCGAACTGGCCGGTCTACGGAATTCGCGACGGAGCCCTCGGCTTGGTTTGCGACGAGGACGCGCAGCGCATCGAACTGTACGATCTGGCGGCCGACCGCAACCAGACGAACGATCTGGCGACGGCGCGACCCGCCGAGGCGCGCGCTCTCGTGGGTAAGATCCGCGAGTGGAAGTCGACGCTGCCGGACAAGCCCGCCGCCGATTGCGTGATGCTCGCCCAGTAGGCGAATTTACCGTCCGGGCTGGTGCGGCGAGCGATGAAGGCAACGAGGCTGATTTGTCATAGTTTCCGCTCGAATGAGCTTCGACTGATGCTTAGACTGACCGCCTGTGAACCGGGGAGCCTGCTGCCGGAGAGCCATCTGACGGGGCGGCTGTTCGGCAACATGCTGCTAATGCCCGCGCCACGGCGGGGACCAGGCAAAGACGCTGACGCAATGGACGTGGGGATGGAACGGTGTCGAAAGAGCCGTCGAAAGCAGGCAAGTGCCCGGGTTCAGTTTACCTGCGAGGCACTCAAGGGGGCATCCCGGACTTCTGGCCCGCGATGGGGAGGGACTATCTCAACATCCCCAGCCTCACCCCGTGTGTATTTAATTGTATACTGATCGGGTCTTGTGAAACCCAAAACGGAAATCCCGGTCAAACACCCGGAACCAGCTGGCAGGGAACGCACTCGAACAAGAGGAGATTAAAATGCAAAAGCCCACGGCCATCCGCGTTCTCATCGCAGTGATTGCTCTCAATGCCTGGATCCTACCCGCTCAGACGACCAGCACCACGCTGCTAGGCACAACAACGGACGCCTCGGCGGCAGCGTTGCCCGGTGTGGAAGTAACGGCCACGCGCATGGCCACCAATCAGACGCGAACGGTTGTCTCGAATGAACTCGGCTTCTATACGATTCCCGCGCTGGATCCGGGCAGCTACCGCATCGCGGCGCGCAAGAGCGGATTCAAGACGCAGGTCCGTTCGAACGTAATTTTGCAGGTGAACCAGCGGCTGACAGTGGACTTCGGACTGGCGGTGGGCGATGTGGTGGAGAGTGTGGAAGTAACCGGGGAGGTGCCGGCGCTTGACACCGCGAGCGCCTCATTGGGCGCGGTCGTGGACCACCGGAAGATCGTGGACCTGCCGCTGAACGGCCGTAACTACGCTCAGCTTGCGTGGCTGGTTCCAGGAGTGACGCCGGGCCAAAGGCATTCCAACGATACGGTGAACTTCAGCAATCCTTTCCAGATTTCGGCCAACGGCCAGCGCCAGTTCAACACCGAAGTGACGATGGACGGGCTGAGCATCAACAACGCCCTGCTCAACCAATCGAATCTGCGGCCGTCGCTGGACGCGGTGGAAGAGTTCCGGGTGCAGACGGGGAATTATTCGGCGGAGTTCGGCTTTCAGTCGGGCGCGCAGGTGAACCTGGTGATGCGGTCGGGCGGCAACCAGCTTCATGGGACGCTATTCGAGTTCCTGCGGAACGACAAGCTGGACGCGCGCGACTTTTTCGCCCCGCCGGGCCAGAAGCGCCCGCCGTTCAAACAGAACCAGTTCGGTGTGACCGGAGGCGCGCCGGTTGTGAAGGACAAGACGTTCTTCTTCGCCTCGTATGAGGGCTACCGGCGGCGCAGGGATAGCGTGGGGAGCGCCGTCGTGCTTACCGAGGCGCAGAGGGCTGGGGATTTCTCGGCGCTGACGGCGCCGCTTCGCGATCCGGACAATCCGGGTCAGGTGTTGACGGGCAATCGGATTCCGGCGAACCGGCTCTCTCCGGAGGCGCAGAAGATCCTGCGATTCATGCCGCTGCCGAACGCGCCGGGAACGTTGAACTTCATAGGGGCGACCATCGCTCAGGCCAATCAGGATCAGGGCTTTCTGCGGGTTGACCACAATGTTTCCAACCGCGACCGGATGTATCTGCGCTACGGCATCAGCCAGCAGCACGTGCCGGAAAAGCAGTTGAACCCCAATTTTTCGATCGTGCAGGATATCCGGGACCAGAATCTGGTTCTGTCGCACACGCACCTGTTCGGCGCTTCCACGCTGAACGAGTTCAGACTGGGCTATAACCGGGCCAACAATGTCTTTCTGGGACCGGACCGTTCCAACTTCAGCCCGCTGGGCGATCTGGGTATTTCGGGAGTGGCCGAGGGGGCGCGTCTGAAAGGCGTGCCGTCGATTTCGATTCCAGGCGTGCTGGGAATCGCCGAGCATTTTCTGGTTCCGCTGACGCAGATCGACTGGACCTACACGTTGGCCGAGAACGTGACGCACACCTTCGGGCGGCATTCGCTGAAGACCGGCATTGACCTGCGGAAGTCGCGGCTGAACCGGTTCTTCCAGCAGTCCAATCGCGGAAACTTCAACTTCTCGGGGGTACTTACCGGCAACGCGATCGCTGATTTCCAACTGGGGCGGCCGGCCGATACATCCAGGGCTGTTGGCCCGGGCATCTTCAATGCGATCCGCCAAGTGCGCCAGGGATATTACTTTCAGGACGATTGGCGTGTTACGAACAAGCTGACGCTGAACCTGGGGCTACGCTACGAGGTGATCGGGGTGCCCGACGACGTGCACGGCAACCTGCGGACATTCGACTTCAACACCAACCGGCTGGTGCCGGAGTTTGGCGTTACCCAGGGGATGTACGACAGCGACCGCAACAACCTGGCGCCGCGGTTCGGTTTTGCCTATTCGCCGTTCACGATTTCCGGACGCCAAACCGTATTGCGCGGCGGCTACGGCATCTATTACAACGCGTCGCCTCTGCAGATTTACACCGTGCTGGGCAACAATCCTCCGGCGAGCCTGACGGAGGCCTTCAATATCGCGGGTGGGCAGCGGCTGACGTTGGCCAACGGCTTCCCCGGGTCGGGATCCGCGCCGCCATTTCCCGCGCTATTGACGATCTCGGACGACTTCCGGCCGGGGTACGTGCAATCGTGGACGTTCACGGTTCAGCAGGAGTTGTGGAAAGGGACGGTGTTCGAAGTCGGATATGTCGGATCGAAGAGCACGGGCCTAGATCAAACGGTCTCGCATAACATGCCGACGCCGGGGCCTGGGAACAACCAGTTGCGCCGGCCGATTCCGACCGCCGGCGCCATGCGATTTTTTTCCAGCGATTCCAACGCTACCTATCATGGGCTGCAGACGCGGCTGGAGCGGCGGCTGAACACAGGGTTGACGCTGCTGGTGGCCTACACCTGGGCCAAGACAATGGACGACAACTTCTTCGGCACGTCAACCCCGCTGAACACCGCGCGATGGGCGCAGGATCCGGCCAACCGGAAAGCCGAGAAGAGCCGGTCGAGCTTTGATGTGCCGCACCGGCTTTCGGTCACCTACCTCTACCAGCCATTCCAAGGGACCATGGTAGGGGGATCGGCCGTGGCGGGCAGCATCCTGCGCAACTGGCAGATCTCGGGTACGACGACCGCGCAAACCGGGCTGGGCTGGACGGCGAACGTGTCGGGCGATCCGGCGAACCTTGGCGCCTTCGGCGCCAACATCAGGCCGCACCGGGTGGGACCGAGCCGTCCGGCCGGCTTCGAGCCTGATCCGTTCCTGTGGGTAAGCCGCGGCGCCTTTGCGTTGCCCGACCGCGCGACCGATGCCAAGTGCGTGGCCGCGCCGGCAACGTGCACCTACTATGGCAATCTGGGGAGGATGACCGAGTCAGGTCCGGGCATCTTCAGTTGGGACATGGGCATCTCACGTACGTTCCCGATCCGGGAGCGACAGCGCCTGGAACTGCGGTTCGAGATGTTCAACGCCTTCAACCGGCCTCACTTCGACATTCCCAACCGGAACGTGGACGCCGGAATCTTCGGCCGGATCACGAGCACGAATCCGGGGGTGTTGAACCGGAGTTTGCAGGTTGCACTAAAGTACGTATTCTAGGAAGGCACTTGACGATCAGGCGGCGGGATTTCGGGCGGGTCGCCGCGGCTGCGGGCCTGGCCGGCTGCTCGGGCGGGCTGCCCAAGCCGAACGTCGTCATTGTACAGGCGGACGATCTGCGCGCAACGGCGGCCGGACCTTACAATGACCACGCCGTCGCGACGCCGAACCTTGACCGGCTGGCCGCCGCCGGAACGCTGTACGAACACTGCTATACGCCGCATCCTCTTTGCTGCCCGGCCCGGGTGTCCTTGTGGACCGGCCAGTATTCCTCTATGCACGGTTCGCGGCACAATCAGAAGCCGATGAGCGACGGCACGCCGAACATGGCGGCGTCATTCCGCGAGGCGGGCTACAGGCTTGGCATTTTCGGCAAGAATCACTGCTTCACTTCCGGGCAGCTGCGGCAGTGGTTTGAGAGCGATTGCAGTATTGGTTCGGCCGCATGGAAAGCGGCGCTTTCGCCGGCAACCCGCACGCGGATGGAAGAGCGTTCCAAATGGCTGAGGGAACAAGGCGGGGCGTTGCTGCCACCGGCAGCGGCGCCGTTTTCTCACGAGATCTACGGAACACACCTGGCTACGGAGCGCGCCATTGAGTTCCTGGACCGCAAGCACGAGAGGCCGTTCCTGCTGTGGTTGTCACTGCCGGATCCGCACACCCCTATTGAGGTTCCCGAGAAGTTCGCCAACGCGCTTCCGGCGAATGCTCTGAAGATGCCGCCCTTCCAGCGCGACGAAATGGACGGCAAAAACACGCGCATGAGGATCTTTGACTATCTGATCCGCGGGCGCGAGATACCGGATGAATATCTGGCGCGCTATCTCAGCATCTACAGCGGCAAGACCGCTTTCGTGGATTATGAACTAGTGTCTAGTTGCATTAGTTCTGGTACTACTGTATGTTGAGTCATGCGCCGAAAGTCCGCGAAATTTCAGCTCAGCGACGAAGAGATGAAGACCTTAGAGGGATGGACCCGCCAAGGCAAGACGGAGCACCGTTT
>SYKU01000207.1 GCA_005808865.1 Acidobacteriota bacterium | reverse complement strand
GCTCGGCGACACCGCGGTTTGTATCAATAAGAAGGACGCACGTTATTTCGATCTGCACGGCCTCACTGTCGACCTGCCGCTAATGGACCGGGAGCTCCCGATCATTCTCGATCCTCTTGCCGACCCCGAATTTGGAACCGGTGTCGTGAAGGTGACGCCGGCCCACGATCCGAACGACTTCGAAGTCGGCAGGCGGCACAATCTCGCCCGGATCAAGGTGATCGACGAGACCGGCACAATGACCGGCGAAGCAGGCAAATACGCCGGCCTCGACCGCTTCGAAGCGCGCAAGCGGATCGTCGAGGACCTGGCGGCCCTGGGCCTGCTTGAGAAGGTGGAACCATACGATCTCAGCGTCGGCAAGTGCGATCGGTGCAAGACGATCGTCGAGCCGCTGATCTCAAAGCAGTGGTTCGTGAAGACGAAACCGCTGGCGGAGAAAGCGATCGCGGCGGTCGAGAGCGGCCGGATTCAGTTCGTGCCGGAAAATTGGGCGAAGACCTACTACGAATGGATGTACAACATTCGCGACTGGTGCGTGTCCCGCCAGCTTTGGTGGGGCCACCGGATCCCGGCGTGGCATTGCGCGAGTTGTGCGGAAATCATGGTGGCGCGCGAGGCTCCGAAGGTCTGCGCGCGCTGCGGATCGGACCGGCTCGATCAGGAAACGGACGTCCTCGACACCTGGTTTAGCTCGGGGCTCTGGCCATTTTCGACACTAGGCTGGCCGGAACAAACGGAAGACCTGAAGACGTTTTATCCAACGTCGCTTCTGATTACCGGCTTCGACATCCTGTTTTTTTGGGTGGCGCGAATGATCATGCTCGGAATCGAATTCATGGGCGACGTCCCCTTCCGGCAGGTTTACATCCATGGTCTGGTGCGCGACGCGGATCGCGTGAAGATGTCAAAGACGAAGGGGAATGTCATCGATCCGCTCGAGGTTACCGCGAGATTCGGTACGGATGCAGTGCGCATGTCGCTGCTCATCGGCGCCGCCCCCGGCACGGATATCGTCTGCACGGAAGAACGCATGGAGAGCGCGCGGGCCTTCGCGAACAAGATCTGGAATGCGGCACGGTTCCTGTTTCTCAACATGGAGCGCTCGGCGGTTCCCGCATGGATTCCGGAAACCCCATCCGATTTTCAGCCAATGCCGGAAGCCGGCGGTGTGGGCGTCGCCATCGAAGACCGCTGGATCTTCAGCCGGTTGAACGCATGCGCCGAGCAGTCCAATCGCGCGATCGAACTGCACCGTTACCACGACGCCGCCCAAGTGGTCTGGCATTTCGTATGGCACGAATTCTGCGACTGGTACGTGGAATTGAAGAAGCTGAGGTTCGTGGAGAATTCCGGCCTCAATGCCGACTGGCGCAATATTCTGGCGGCATTTGAAAGGGCGCTACGGCTGCTGCATCCAATAATGCCGTTTCTGACCGAGGAGTTGTGGCAGAGGTTGCACGGCGAAGCGCCGCGTGTGCCGCTTTCGATCGCCCTTGCCGCGTATCCGCGATACCGGCGCGAATCGACGGACCTTGCGGCGGAACGGGAGATTCAGCTATTACAGGACATGATCACGGCTGCGAGAACCTTGCGCGCCGAACGCAAGCTCGATCCAAAGGCGCGGCTTGAAGGGGCGCTGTATTGCAGGGCGGAAGCCTTCAAGGTTGCCCACGCGAACTTCGGCGCCCTGACAAAGCTCTCGAATGCAAGCCTTTCGGTCCGGGATGGCTCGGCGCCCCGGGGCGGTGTGGGGCGCTCGTCTCCGGCATTCGATCTTGTCTTTGAACTGCCGGCCGCTCAAGTTGGCGCGGAGCGGCAGCGCCTTGAAAAGGAAAAGGATCAACTCGACAAGGTGATCGCCAATTCACACCGCCAGTTGAGCGACGAGAAGTTTCTGGCGCGCGCACCGGGGCACGTGGTTGAGTCGATCCGATCGAAGCTCGGAGAATACGAAGCACAGATGGAGAAGACGAGCATCGCGCTCGCGGGCCTCCCGGAATAGCTCGATTGAAAACCGGGGCGGGCTCCGCCCTTCGTGGCTGATCACGGGCCTCACCGTGCCTCATTTTGCATCGCTGCCCGCGTGCCTCAGCCCGGATTGGCCCGGATAGCAGCGAGTTAGGCCTCTCGGAAGGGGAATTCCGCGTTTCTAGCGGGCCCACGTTACAGTATATTGACAATATCTCATATTAGATATATTCTAATTTCTTGGTGGACTCCGAAGCGATCAAACAGTCCCTGAAAGGCAGCCGCTTGCGATGCACTCCGCAGCGCTACGCCGTGATGGCGTTCCTAATGAGACAGAACAGGCACTCCACGGCCGCGGAAATCTTCGCAGCCGTGAATCGCGTTGATCCGCGCTCTTCAAGGGCCACGACTTATAACAATCTGCGCGACCTCGTGAAGGCGGGTTTGGTGCGTGATGTGGCCGTCGAGGGCCGCGCCGCGCGAGTCGAGGCGAAAGGCGTACGGCATCACCACTTCATCTGCGACCGCTGCGGCATGGTTGAGGACATTGAGTGGTACAACGTGCCCAGGCCAGCCTCGGGCTCCCTCGGCCGGCGGGTTCTTCGCGAATGCGAACTGATTTTCCGGGGGCTCTGCACGAAGTGCGCTCCGGCGCGCGGGTCCCGGAGAGTTTCGTAGCTGTGCAGCCCCTGTCAGCAAGCGTGGCCGCCGGCGTGCTGAGGCGCGTGTACTTGCATGTAGTTCACAGCAATATTGTTTCTTAAGGAGAAGCAGAACTTGTCAACCGAAGCGAAGTGCCCGTTCAGACACACTCAAGCTGGGGCCCCGACGAATGCCAACTGGTGGCCGAATCAGCTAAACCTGAGGATCCTACACCAACACTCCCCGCTGTCCAACCCGATGGACAAGGAGTTTAACTACGCGGAAGAGTTCAAGAGCCTCGATCTGGATGCCGTAGTCGAGGACCTCCATGCCTTGATGACGGCGTCGCAGGACTGGTGGCCCGCCGATTATGGCCACTATGGGGGGCTGTTCGTCCGAAT
>SYKU01000206.1 GCA_005808865.1 Acidobacteriota bacterium | reverse complement strand
CTATAATCTAGCCAAGCCATAAGGGAGGCTACGGTGAGAGATCAGACGCCATTGCTACGCAACATGGCACCCAACTTCCTCGGTGCACTACTGTTCCTATTGGCGCCGATGAAGATGGCCGGGGAGCCCGTCTCATTCGCGAAGGACATCCGGCCTATCCTCGAAAACAGTTGCCTGAAGTGTCACGGCGCCGCGATCCAGCTTTCGAAATTCGACCTGCGTACGCGCGAATCGGCCATGAAGGGCGGTGAGAAAGGACCGGCGATCGTTCCCGGCAAGCCGGAGGAAAGCAAGCTTTACCGGCTCGTGGCCGGCCTTGAAAAGCCCGCGATGCCCATGGACGGAAAACTCACGCCCGAACAGGTCGCGGTGTTCAGGCAGTGGATCAACGAGGGCGCGAAATGGGAAGGGGCCGTCGCGGCTGACTCGAAGGACGCCGCATCGCAACTCGCCGCTCTCGAAGATCTCAAAATCACAGACGACATGCGGAAGTATTGGGCGTTTCAGAAGCCCTTGCGTCCGCCCGTTCCGGCAAACGGCGAGCGGAATCCGGTGGATGCCTTTCTACTAAAAGCCATGACCGAACGCGGCCTGAAGCCGTCGCCACAGGCCGACAGGCGCACGCTGGTCCGCCGCGCGTATCTCGATTTGACAGGCCTTCCTCCCTCGCCGGCCGAGGTCCTTGAATTCGTGAACGACAAATCGCTCCGGAGTTGGGAGAATCTGATCGATCGCCTGCTCGCTTCACCCGCTTACGGCGAGCGTTGGGGACGCCACTGGCTCGATGTGGCAAGATACGCGGATTCGAGCGGTTACGGCGGCGACTTCAATCGTCCCAATGCGTGGCGTTACCGCGACTACGTCATTCGTTCTTTTAACAAGGACACCCCGTACAACGTTTTCCTTCAGGAGCAGATCGCCGGTGACGAGATGGACTGGGTGACGGAAGACTCTCTCATCGCGACTGGATTCCTTCGTTCTTACCCCAAGGTCGGTTTCCGCGAAGCCGACAATCCACAGTTCCGCTTCGAATACCTGGACGACATGATCGCGACCGTCGGACGCGGAGTGATCGGCCTTACAGTCCAGTGCGCCAGATGTCACAACCACAAATTCGACCCGATCGCGCAGAAGGATTATTACAAGATGCAGGCATCCTTCTACGGGTACGTCGAAGTGGATCATCCGCTGACTTCGCCCGAAGAGGCTGCCGCCTACAACAAGGCCATCGAGGAAGTCGAATCGAAGTTGAGGCCGCTGAAAGCGGACGTGAAAGAGATCGAGCAGAAATACCGCGCGATCCTGCTGCCCGAAAAGTACAGGGAATTTCCTGCGAATGTCCAGGAAGCCGTTAACACGCCGGAGGAAAAACGTACTCCCGGTCAAGTGCTGCTGGCGAATCAGATTATCCGCACGGTGAACGTGACACCGGCCGAGATCGAGCGCATCATGACGCCGGAGGATCTTGAGCGGAAGAAGCGGACTCAGGCCGAAATTGCGGCCATCGAAAAGACGCGTCCGGCGCCGATTCCCGTGGCAATGGGCGTGACTGATGGCGATTTCCGCTTCACGCCCGACGGGCCCGGCGACGAACCCGCCCCAGGGAAGGGCATCAAACGGCAGACTGGCGGTTCGTTCCTCTTCAAGGGCCCGGGCCGCTACGAGCCGCAGCCGAACTACTTCCTCTACCGGGGCGACCTCGAGAGCCGCGGATCGAAAATGCAGCCGGGGTTTGTGACGGTCGCGACGTACGGAAATCCGCCCGTGGAACTTCCGCCTTCGCATGGAAGGACCTCGGGACGGCGGCGGGCGCTCGCGGACTGGCTCGGTTCGCCCGAGAACCCGCTTACGGCGCGCGTTTTTGTAAACCGCATCTGGCATCATCATTTCGGGCGCGGCATCGTCTCGACTCTGGACAACTTCGGAAAAATGGGTGAAGTGCCGACCCATCCGGAACTGCTCGACTGGCTGGCGACGGAGTTCATGAACCGCGGCTGGAGCGTGAAACAGATGCACCGGCTGATGATGACGTCGAACGCCTACAGGCAATCGTCGCAGACCGCCGACGCGGAAAACCTGGCGAGGGATCCGGACAACAAATTCTTGTGGCGTTTCCGCATTCAGCGCCTGGAGGCCGAGATTGTGCGCGATGCCGTGCTGGTGGTGAGTGGCGGCCTCAACCGTACCATGGGCGGCCCTGCGGTTTTTCCGAAGATCCAGGGTGAAGTGCTGGCATCGATGAAGCTTGGCATCTGGGAAGTGGAAGAGGATGGGCCGAAGGTCTGGAGGCGCAGCGTTTACGTTTACCGGAAACGGGGACTGCCGTTCCCCATGTTCGAGGTGTTCGACCTTCCGGATCAGAACGTCAGTTGCGGACGGAGGAACGTGTCCACCGTTCCGACGCAGGCGCTCACGTTGCTCAACAACGAGTTTGTTCTAAGGCAGGCGAAGCTCTTCGCTGATCGCGTGACTGAGGCGGCGGGGAACGACCGCGCGAAGCAGATCGATCTGGCCTATGAACTTGCACTCGCGCGCGGACCGAGCGCTGAGGAGCGGGCGCTCGCGGAGAGTTTTCTGCTCAGGCAGCCGCTTGCCGATTTCACCCATGTCCTTGTCAATCTGAACGAATTTCTGTACCTGAGATAGAGCCGTGATCAACTTCAAATCCAGACGTGATTTTCTCTTTG
>SYKU01000205.1 GCA_005808865.1 Acidobacteriota bacterium | reverse complement strand
GCTGACAAAGATCTGAATGTTTCGATATGGTCGCTCTGGAACAATGTGATGGGATCCACCATCACACAGGTGAGTGTTGACATCTCGCACTGCGACAGGGCCACCGCACTGCGACACCTTAAGCATCTCAGCAAGCGCTATCCAACAATCGAACGCTCTCGTCTGCTGACCGCCGCCGGATATCCGGAATGGGCGGCAACGGAGCTGCGGTTCGGGGCGAGGGTTGACGCGCAACGGTCCCTCTCGGCGATGGAACTCGCGAGCAGCGCCCCTTCGCCGTTTGAGTCGCTGCACCGCATGAAGAGCCTGTCGCCGGACTACCTTTCGCTGCCGGTCGAAAAAGCTCCCACCCGTTTTTGGGAGTTGCTTTTCCCTTTGCCGTACAAAAACGATCTGGTGCGCGCGGCAGCCGAGCGGCGTCTCGACCCGTACCTGATGGCGGGACTGATACGGCAGGAATCGGAATTCAATCCCAAGGCGGTCTCACGCGCGAAAGCGCTGGGATTGACGCAATTGCGAGTCGGCACCGGGCGGGAGATGGCTCGCAAGGCGGGCGTGGCGCGATTCCAGCCGAACATGCTTTTCCGTCCCGAGATCAACCTTCGGCTCGGCGCCTATTACATCCGCCTCATGCTTGACCAGTGGAACGGAAAATGGGAGCAGGTTCTGGCTTCCTACAACGCGGGAAAGTCGCGGGCGAATGAGTGGGTGAAATGGGGAGATTTCCGGGAGCCATCGGAGTTTGTGGAAACGATACCATTCACCGAGACAAGGGACTATGTTCAGGCGGTTCTGAGGAACGCCGCGCTTTATCGCAGACTATATGGCGCGCCACCGGAGCTTGTGGCCGCCAAGACCACGCCGGGAAAGGCCGCTCCGGCGTCCGGAAAAAGAGCAGCGGTGAAGCGGAAGCGGTGAGAGTATCGGAGACCGTCGAGTCTTGCAGTGCCGGGAACGGCCCCGGAAAAAAATCGTGGCGCTGGCGCCGAATTTTCAACTGAAGTCGCAAACCGGGTACGGCAAAAACGTTCAGGCTCCGCGCGGCTTGAGCGAGTCGCACACGTTCGACCCATCGAACACCGGTTCGGTTTATATCACGATTCTGAAGCCTGGAGTCACGCTGATGAGCGATAGCGGTTTGAGCTGCCAGGCGGTTCCGGAGCCGGGCTCTTCCGGTGCGGCGGTCCGCTGATTCTGTTGCATACTGACCGTGACTACTGGCGAAGATCTTCCATAAACCTCGCCACAGCTTTGCCTTGAGTCATGACTGCCAGTCTGGCCGTCCCTCATGAATTTCCGGCGCGTCCCACACTTTGGCAACGCGACACTTCGCTCGTCAATCGCAGGCGCCATGGGCAAGTTATGTCAGAAGGTTCCGCGGCATTCTTTGAGAAGCGTGCTGCGGGTTGTTCGAGTTGGTCGCCGGAATGGCGCCGGAGGCGTCGACTGATGTCCACTCCACTCCCGATAGTTGGCCCTTTCGCCTCGGAACAGGTTTCGGCGTCAATCGGTTCGAGTATCACCATTTCGGCGATGAAATCATCGCGGACCCATTGAAGCATGTTCGTTTTCTCCTGGTAAATTTAAGGCCTGAATATTTCCGCTGCGGTTGTCGCCAAACGCATAGCCGGTCGTCGCGCCGGCGTGACTTGCATATTCCCATTCGGCTTCCGTCGCCATGGGGTAGATCTTCTTTCCTTCCTACTCAGCCAGTTGCAAATGCCTTGGCATTGCTCCAGGGAATGCCCGCCACAGAATGTTCGCCGGTCTGCTCGAAACCGGGGCTCTTCCAGCAGCCTTGCCGTGCATCTCTTCGATCTTGCCGCCTGGTTGATGCCGAAGGCGCCCTTGCCGTCGCGCTCGCCGCCGGTCTGAAACTTCGTGCCGGCTACGAACTGCCTGAACTGGCCGACCGTAACCTCATGCTTCCGGCTGGTCGAGTCCCTCGCATCGGCCCGGGCTGGCGACGGACGGTGCAGCCTCCTGTGCTTCAACCACCGCGATGGCTGCCATGTTTACAATATCGCTGACTTCGGCGTCGCGTTGAAGCACATGGACAGGACGTGAGAGGCCCATCAGGATTGGGCCGATCGCCTCGCATCCCCCAATGCGCGCCAGTAACTTGTAGGCGATGTTACCCGACTCGAGGTTGGGGAAAATCAGCACATTTGCTCCTCCCTTGAGCGAACTGAACGGGTAGGTTTCGGCGATGATGCCAGGAACTACCGCTGTGTCCGCTTGCATCTCGCCATCGGCCATTAAATCGGGCGCGCGCGATCTGAGGATCTCGACCGCCCGGCGGACTTTTTCCGCCAGAGGGTGTTTCGTGCTGCCGAAATTGGAAAAGGACAGCATCGCGACGCGTGGTGTAACGTCGAAGCGGCGGGCAGTGGCGGCGGCAGCCAGCGCGATCTCCGCCAGGTCTTCGGCCGCCGGATCAATGTTCACGGTGGCATCGGCGAGAAAGTAGCTGTCGCCTCGCGGCGTGATTAGAAGGTACAATCCCGACACAAGACGCAAGCCCTCGCGAGCCGGAATCACCTGCAACGCCGGCCGGATGGTTTCCGGATAATGCTGCGTCAGGCCGCCGATGAGGGCATCGGCGTCTCCCATGTGGACCATCATAGACCCGAAAGTATTGCTGTTCAGCATCATCTCTTCGGCCTTGCCCCGCGTGATGCCCTTGCGCTGACGTAGCCGGTAGAGTTCTTCAAGGTAACCCGCGCGCAGAGCCGAGCTCGCTGGATCCACAACCTGTATGCCATTGAGGTGCAGGCGCAGTTCCTCGCACCGTTCGCGAATGCGTTCTTCGTTTCCCAGTAATATGGGCGCGGCGATTCTCTCGTCGAGCAGTACCTGGCAGGCCCGCGGAATCTTGCGCTCCTCGCCTTCCGGAAAGACGACCCGCTTGGGACGGCGCTGCGCCTTGTGAATCATTACCCGCATTACTTCGTGGGCCTTGCCGAGGCGCTTCTCCAGCCTTTCGCGGTAGTCGTCCAGATCGACCGGATGCCGCGCGACGCCCGTTTCCATGGCTGCTTTCGCAACCGCCACGGTTTCCCAGATTAAAACGCGCGGATCGAACGGCTTCGGAATGATGTACTCGCGGCCGAATTCCAGCTTTTCAACGCCGTAGGCCCGGCGCACCGAATCCGGCACATCCTCGCGAGCCAGCGCGGCGAGCGCACGGGTCCCGGCGAGCTTCATTTCATCGTTGATCGTGGTCGCGCGGACGTCGAGCGCGCCGCGAAAGATATACGGGAACCCGAGAACGTTGTTTACCTGATTCGGGAAGTCCGAGCGGCCGGTGGCAACGATTGCGTCAGGGCGCGCGGCCAGGGCGGCGTCGTAGGGGATCTCCGGGTCCGGGTTGGCCATCGCGAATATGATCGGGTCCGGAGCCATGGTCCTGAGCATCTCAGGCGTCACGCAGTTCGCGACCGACAGCCCTATGAATACATCCGCGGCGCGCATGGCGTCGGCGAGCGACCGTGCGTCCGTCTCTCGCGCGAAGCGCTCCTTGTAAGGATTCATTCCCTTCACCCGGCCCTTGTAAACAACGCCCCCGGAATCGCACATCGTAATGTTTTCGACGCGCACTCCGAGACGGACCAGGTGGAGAGCGCAGGAAATGCCCGCCGCGCCAGACCCGTTGAAGACTACCTTCACCTCACCGATTTGCCTGCCGGTAATTTCGAGCGCGTTCAGCAGGCCCGCCCCCGCGATGATGGCCGTCCCATGCTGGTCATCATGGAAGATGGGGATCTGCATCGTCCTCCGCAACTCCTCCTCCTCCCCCGCCTCGAAGGCGGCCGCGGGGGCGGCGGACGGCGCGGCCGCGGAGGCCGCCGCCGTCCTCACAGGGCGCGCGGCCGCCGCCGCCGGATCCAGGAAGTCGGTCCGCACCCGCCCGT
>SYKU01000204.1 GCA_005808865.1 Acidobacteriota bacterium | reverse complement strand
CTCGATCAGGTTGTCCAGATCCCGGATCACGTCCGCCCATTCCAACTTCCATTCCTTCCGCGCCAAACGGTCTTGCAGTTCCTTCCGCAACAGCAGCGCCAGGAATGAGCAAAACACCTGCCCGCGAATCGTTTCGTCGCACTTGTGAAAGATCGGGCCGGGTATCCGGCAGCGACTTCATCGACCGGAACACATCCTCCACCATCCAGAGTTGCTTGTACTTCAGCGCCACTTCACGCGCCGGCAGATCCATGTTCGTGGTCAGCACCCGCTTGCCGTCGTAACGCGCTTTCTCCTCGATCTTGTCCTCGTCCACGGCGAACTGTTTGCCTCCCGCGCGCAGGAATTTCCGATACCCTTTTTTACCCACCAGCGACTTGTCTCCATGACCCAACGCGGCGCGTAGCGAGGCCACCACGGCTTCACGTCAAGTTCAGGGGGCTCGACCGGACAATCAGAACTGCGCGCGGAAACCGAGCTGTACGGTGCGCGCGGCGGCCTGGCCGCTGATCCTGCCGAAGTTTGGGTTGCTGAGGTCTCCGATGGGGTCGGAGAGGTTGCGCCGGTTGAACGCATTGAAGAAATCGGCGCGGAGTTCGGCGCGGCGGCGTTCGCCAAGCGAGAAGCCGCGGACGATCGAGAGGTTCTCGTTCCTGCTCCCCAGACCGCGGGCGTAAGGCAGGTAACTGCCGAGCGTGCCGAGCGTGAACGGCGCAGGCGCAGTGAATGCGCTTCGATTCAGGAACAGGTCGCCGCTGTCACCGGTGAGCGTGTTCAGCGGCCGGAAACTGTCTCGTGTGGCCCCGGTCAACATCGTGCTTCCAGGCGCCTGGTTCGGGCGGAGATGGCCATTGAAGATCGGCAGATTGTTTGGTGTCGTAATCCGAAGGGGCGAACCAGCTTCGTATTGGAGAATGCCCGCAATGGTCCATCCGCCAAGCAGAATGTTCTTCTTCCACGACGGCAGGTCGTAGCTGAAACTCGCGGCCAGACGATGCGGCACATCCACGTCGCTGATGCTCTTCTCGGCCCGGCGGTTGTATTGATCCTGCGGTCGCGCGAGATCAACGTTCGTGAAACTGATGTCGGAAATCGCCTTCGACAAGGCGTAGGAAACCAGAAACTGCAGACCGCGGGAGAAACGCTTTTCGGCTTTGAAGAACAGCGCGTGGTAGGTCGAGTTGCCGCTGGGCACATCAAGCGTGGTGATGGTCTGGTATTGCGGGAACGCGCGCAAGGATTGGGCGAGCGTGCCACGAAAGCCGGCATACGGCGGCCGATAGCCGGCTGCCACGACCAGCGGGTCTGTAATGTTGCGCGTAAGCAGGGAACCTAGCGCAAGGTGACGCGTTTCGATCTGGTTCGTGTTGACCAGGGCGTTGTTGGTCACCCCGTGGGCGACCGTTCCAACGTAGGAGGCATCGAGGAGGATTCCGCCCAAGAGGTGCTGCAAGCTGAATTGCCACTGGCTCGTGCGGGAGAGGCGGCCGCTCGCCCCCGGACGGAAATCCGTGGTGGTCGCGTTTTGGCCGTTGGCAATCGTGGGATCGATGAATGGTGGTAGACGAACGGCACCGGGCGGCCACCCCGCGTCGATATCGAAGACTGGCGTCAGGCCACCGTCCAGCGAGGCCACATCGATAGAGGCGTTGAACCCCTGCTTGTTGTTATCCACGCCGATCAGCGGCGAGTAGAACAAGCCCGCTCCGGCCCGAACCACTGTCTTCGAGGAAAGCTGATAGGCCAGGCCGAGGCGCGGTGCGTGAGCGCCATAATAAGTCGCGATGAAGTTGCGCACGCCGCTTCGGCCCGGGCCGTTGCCCGCGAACACCACGGCTCCGCGAAGGCCTGCCGCCGCGGGGTTGGGCGCATCCGGATCCATACGGCTGATGCGGTCGTACATTTCGAAGAAGGGAATCTGGGTTTCCCAGCGATAGCCGTAATTAATCGTGAGCCGGCGCGTGACCTTGAAGTCGTCCTGAGCGAAAAAGCCGTAATATTTGGAGCGGTCGCCGGTGGGGGCATTCAGTGCCATGCTGCCGCTGTGCACCAGGCCCAGCAGGAAGCTGGCGTAGGAATGGCCGGTACGCGCTACTTGCGGCTGGCTGGTGGCGAATTGCGAGAACGTGTACTGGCCTTCCCGGAACCCGAGCGTTGCCTGGTTGAACTGAAAGTAATCGGTGCGGAAGCCGAACTTGTAATTGTGCTTGCCCGAAGTCCAGGCGATGCTCTGTTGCAGGTTGCTGTTTGTTGAAGTGGTGAAACGATCTGCTCCGAAACCGAAACCGGTTAGACCCTGGCCCTGGAAGCGAACGCCCGGAAAGCCGGGGGCGAACGCGCCAGGGACACTGAGCCCGATGTCGCCGGACTCGGTGAGTGGCGCGTAGAAGCGGGTGATGCCCAGTTGAAGGCGGCTCACCACGTTCGGCCGCACGATGAAATCGTAAGAAAAAACCAGATTGCGGATGTCGATGCCCTGGTTGATGATGTCGGAGATGGGAAGAATGAACCCGTTGCTGTTCACGCGGTCTTCGAAACGCAACCGGTAGCTGCCGTTGACCCGATGTCGCGGCGTGAACTGGTGGTCGAGTTTCACGAAATAGGAGTTGAGATCCAGGATACTGGGCAGCGCGCCAAGGTGGTTGTTCGCAAGGCCCGTTCCGTTGGGCAGTGGGATCACGCCCTGGAACTTTGGCGCGAACGTGGAGATGCGGTTGGCCGGAATGCGGTTGCCGGCAAATGGTTGCCGAAGTTGATTGGCGCCGGTGGTTGCGGGGTCGTAGATCAGTTCCGCGTTCGAGGAGAAGTCGCCAGACCTCATGGCTGCCGTGGGGAGAGTGCCCGTTCGTCCCTGTACGTCGTTGAGACGGCGGAAGCCTGTGTAATTGGCGAAGAAGAAGGTGCGGTTGTTGCCGTCGTAGATTCGCGGAAGATAAACGGGACCACCGAGCGAGCCGCTGAATTCGCCCTGGCGCGTCACATCCGACCTCGCTGCGTTGTAGCGGCGTGCGTCGAGGATGCCGTTTCGGAAAAGCGCGGTCAGATTCCCGTTCAAGCGGTTTCCGCCGGACCGGCTGGCCATCATCACAGCCCCGCCTCCCGTGCGGCCCACCTCGGCGGGTGGGATCGCCGTTTCCACTCGAAATTCGGCAACCGTATCCAAGGCGGGAGAACCGGGGCCCGCGACGTTCTGGCCGGCGTTGTAAGAGAACGGTACGCCGTCCACGTACACTTCATTGGCATAAGTGCGGCTGCCGGCGATGCGGATGCCTTCGGCGGCTCCGCTGGCGCCTTGCGCGCCGGGCGTGAGCTGCACGAAAGCGAATGGGTTGCGGATGGAGCCGGTGAGTTGATACGGGAGTTTGTTCACCAGGTCGGCGTTGATCTGCGTGCCGATCACTGAGGTTTCCTTTTCCAGCAGGGGGGCTTCGGCGGCGACGGTGATACTCTCCTGCGTAGTGCCGACTTCAAGCCTGGCATCGATGCGGACGGTGCGGTCTGTTTCAAGCAGCACGCCGCTTTGCATCCACACTTTGAAGCCCGCTGCAGTCATGCGCATGTCGTAACTTCCGATGTTCAGTGATGGGAAGTTGAAAACGCCGGCCGAATTGGATTGCGTTTTCCGCGATACGCCGGTTTGCGTGTGGATTGCTTCAACATCGACGGACGGGACTTGGGCTCCCGTGGCGTCTGTCAACACTCCGGTGATGGAGCCGAGTGCTTGCGCATGGACCGTTGCGGTGCCCGTCAGAAGGATCGCACAAATCATCGCAGAGGCGCGAATGGCGAGTGCGAGCAGGAGTAGCGGCCTCATATGGCTCCCAAGTCTATCAACCGGGATTTCCATTTCAGTCTCCCATGACGAGGCCAGTATACATCAAACCACTTCTGCTGCCGGGGTTCTTGAAATTCTCCATTCTGAGGGCGTGCCGGAGTCTAAAGATGGCCGATACGGGCTTGCGGGCGATAACGAAAGCGGGGAACCAAGCGCACTTTCGACAGCCCTCTAGTACCTAGTTGCATAAGTCAGAGTACTTGGCTTTGGGGCCGGAAGGGAACACGACTGCCTTCTTCCATTCAAACGGCGCTGCCTTTTCGTTGTAGACTTCAACAAAGTCGTCGATCGCTTGCCGCACTTGCCGCG
>SYKU01000203.1 GCA_005808865.1 Acidobacteriota bacterium | reverse complement strand
CAAACGGTGCTCCGTCTTGCCTTGGCGGGTCCATCCCTCTAAGGTCTTCATCTCTTCGTCGCTGAGCTGAAATTTCGCGGACTTTCGGCGCATGACTCAACATACAGTAGTACCAGAACTAATGCAACTAGACACTAGCTATGCTTCTCCGGCGCACGACGAAGGATGAAAGTGCTGGTTCCTGACAAGAATTCCGCTTCGCGTTTTTGGACAGGCGCTTTCGCCTCCCTGCCATACGAAGCGCGGCCGGTGCATGCCGTGGAGGTCTTTGTGTCCGGACCCTCAACAGCGGCGCCCTCATTTCCTGCGTTCCGCGAGCGGACGCAGTAGTCTCAGCGCGGGCCTCGTGTTGAACTCTTTCTGATAGCCTGTCTGCGGAAAGCGTTCGCCCCCCTTGTATGGATACCCGGCCATCGCGTGAAATGGAAGCGGCTCCACCGTCTGAGAGTATGCCGTATTCGCATCGCCGTCCTTCGCCCACCCATCGACGTAAAGCAGAAAATCCCGCTTCCAGCCGCTGCTCACCGCGGGCAACTCGTCCGCGGAGTAGGACAGACGCAATTCGTCCCCTGATCCCATCAGCACCATCCGGTCGTCCACCAGGTTCAGCAACTCCGCCACGTCTCCGTAACGGGTATAGTATCCAGGCGTGGGGTTCCACATCGAACCGGCCATCCAATTCGCGTAAACGAAGGACTCAGGCTGTTTCCGCTCGGGATGTATCACGGGCTTCGAAAAACCTCGAAAGCGCAGACCCGCCGTGCCGGCCACGAGCGGAGTTATCCGGGTCTGAGGCGTCCCTGTCTCTTCGCTTAAGAAAATCTCATCCCAGTAGACGCAGAGGTTGGTCACGATCCGCACCTCCCGCGAATCCGAAAGGAATTTTCCGGTCAGGTCGACCGCGATCGTCTTCGGCTTACCGGCCGGAATCCCCATATCGGAAATGACCGTTTGCCATTGGCCGGCCTTGTCCTTCACCTGCAGGTACGGGAACACTAGCCCGTCTTTGCTCTCCTGCGACGCACCCAGGAACGTGCTCCCATCGGCCCAATCGACCCAGCCGTTCAGGATCAGCACGGCCTTGTTGCCATCCGCGCGGCCCTTGAAATCCAGGTCGACATGGTGCAATTCGGCCACGCCGGAAAAGTCCCGCTTGAATCCGTCCGCATAGACACGGTCCCGTTTCGAAAGCCGAGCCCGCACGTCCATACCGTTATGATCCCGCGCGGCCGTGGAGTCGAAGCGCTTCTGAACTCCGTAAAGCCGGAACTCCGGAAACGGAGGCGACTTGAACTTGTCGTTCGTATAAATCTCCGTGTCCGCCGGATGATCCACTGCTATCAGTTTGATCTGGTCGAGGTACGAAACCTCGCGTAGCTCTTCGGTGATGCGAATTTCGTACCTGCCGTTTTCGAGCTTGAGCGATTCTCCCGGAATCTGAACGTATTCGTCATGATCGACCGGAAAATACTTGCCATCGCCCGAACTCGCGCCAAGCGGCGCGACGCCAAGAACATCGGTGATGAACTCAAACTCCTTGCCGTTCCATGTGAATATCATGGGGCACGAACCCGACAGGCGCTGTGCTTCTTTGTAGGCGAAAGCTTTTCCCGCCGCCTGTTTTGGCTCGTTCTGGATCAACCCGTTCGGCCACGTGATGCGGACCGTGTCGGCTTGTTTGTGCCCCCTAAGGCCGAATACCAGGGGAATGCCCTCATAAACCTTCTTTTGATAGCGCGCTCCGGCTTTGACTTCAACTTCCGCACCTGGGGCAAGCTTTACGTTCTTTACCCCGGTGAGCGCGATCCTGATCCATCCGTTCTTCGTCTCGGTCTCGTTGCGCAGCAGCGACACGGAACCATCGGCGCCGGCCATCAGCAGATCGGCGCGCCCATCCGCGTCGAAATCCGCAGCCGCGAACGCCGAGCCTGCCTGCTTCAGCGCCTTGGCAGGGGCAAACGCCCCGGCGCCCAGATTTCGCGATATGCCGTTTACGGACACCAGATCGGCAATTCCACGATTTTCCAAATCCACAAAAGTCACTGGGCCGCGTGCGCTCGCGGGCGACGCTCCTGCCAGGAGCTTACCCTCCCGATTGAACGCCAGCGTCATGCCTGAAGGCGAGCCAGCCGCGAGATCCATCCACCCGTCGTTGTCGACGTCCTGAGCCGCGAGCGATATCGTGCCGGCAGGAATCGCGTCGAGCGGCATGGCTTCAAACTTCCCGGCGAGTTTGTCTCGATAAAGGACCGCCTGGCGATCTTCGTACCCCACGACCAGATCCGAGCCATTCGTGTCCGAGATCAACTCGAATAGAACCCCAGAGGTCGCATTGCCTTTCGCGAATGGAAAGTCCGCGGTCTGATCACTGAAACCGGCCGCGCCGTTGTTCCGGACAAGCGCACATTTTGCACCGAGCAGAAAGAGATCCAGGTCGTAGTCGTGATCGTGGTCGATCCAGACCGCCCTGGCGTACACCCCGGCCGGCGGCTGGGCGGCATTTTTCTGGAATACGCCTTTCTGATTGGCAAACAGCGTGACACCGGTTTTCGACAGCACGGTTAGATCGGCAAGGCCATCGTTGTTGAAGTCCGCCGCAGTCACGGAAATCACGTCCTTGACGGCAGCAAGCGCCGGGTTCTCCGACTTCACTGAGCCGCCCTTGAACACCTGAATACCGCTCGCGGACCACACAACTGCATCGGGACGCCCGTCACCGTCCGCATCGAGAACCGACGCGCCCGCAGTCGGCGCGTTGAGACCGTCGGCAAGCTTCTTCTCGCTCCACTTCACCTCCGGACCCGTGGTGGAGTCTTCCTTCGAATTCGCCGGGTCCAGCGTTTCATAGATCTCGGCGAAGAAGCTCCATTCCAGGTCTTCCGGAATCGCCGCGCCCGCCTGACGTTTCTTGATTTCCTGGAATTCCTTCAATTCGCGTGCTGCGTCAGAGGGACGGTTCGCGCTCCGGTATGCATTGTAGAGCTGGAAATGCGGCCCCGCGAGGTTCGGGTCGAGCTTCGAAGCAGTCTCAAACCGCCTCATGGCTGCATCCGCCTTGCCGCCCAGCTTGTACAGCACGCCGAGGTTATAGTGCGTCGCGGGCTCCTCCGGCTGGAGCCTGCTCATTTGCTCAAACTGCTGAATCGCCTTGTCGTACTCGGAATCCTTCTTGTACTGGACGCCGAGATTGAACCAGGTGTGCGGGATCTTCGGGTCCTGCTTTTGCGCCTTCTCGATTTCCGCGACACCTTCTTTCGTCTTGCCCGCGCGCAACAAGGCAAGTCCGTAGTTCAAACGCTCGCGGGCGGAGTCCGGAGCCATGTCGAGAGCTTTCTTGAACTCGTCGACCGCCTGAACCTGGGTCGTAGGATTCTCGTAGAACGCTTTTCCCAGATTTCGGTGCTGCCAAATGCGATCTGGCGGACCGCCCGCATCCGCGCCCCTGAGCAATAGGAATGCGGCGCAACCCGCCGCCACGGTACCGACAAAGGAAAGGACAGTGGAAGCTCTGCTCATCTGGTGAGTCCCTTCCCCTCCGTAAACATGGAAATCCTGTTGACCGGGACCGTAATCTTTTCCACTTTGCCGCTTGGCCAGCGAACCTCGGCCGACTCGATTTTTGCGGCTTGCCCGATGCCGAAATGCAGGAGCTTCGAACTCTGACCTGAATAGCCGTTGCCGCCGTTCACCTCACGGATCAGCGTCTGCCCACCGGAAGTCTTCAGCGTGACGCGCGCGCCAATCGCATCCCGGTTCGACTTCGTGCCGGTCAACTTCATCTGAACCCAGTTCCCCGCGCCTTCCGTGCGGCTCCGGTAGAGCAACATCGGCTGGTCGGCGTTAGTCTGGAAAATGTCGAGGCGGCCGTCGTTGTCGAAATCCCCCACACCCAAACCGCGTCCGTCCAGGTCGTTATCGACGCCCGCGTCCGCTGAAATCTCCTTGAACGCCTGGGTGCCCAGATTGCGGAACATTTTCTTTTTCTGATAACCGCTCCAGGTCATCTCGCCGATGTTCGGCCAGACCCGCACGTCCGTGAAATCGATCCCCGGCGTCGTAATCATGTTGACCAGCACTGGAATATAGTTGTCCTTGCTCGCCGACCTCAGTCCGTTGACCACAAAGATATCCTGCCATCCATCGTTATCAAAATCGCCAAACTTCGCCGCCCAGCCCCACAGGGTGGCGCAAGTGCCGGTTTCCTTCGAGAGGTCCGTGAGCGTGCCGTCGCCGTTGTTGTGCCACAGCATGTTGCACTCTTTCATGTACTCGTCGGTGATGTTGGTGACGTAGATGTCGAGCAACCCGTCGTTGTCATAGTCGGCGACGTCGACATTCATACCCTTTTTTGTGTCGATTCCTATCGCGGTCTCGGTAGCGTCCCGGAAGGTCCCGTTACCGTTGTTGAAGTAGATCCGATCGGTTCCATAGTCGCAGGCGAGGTAGATATCCTGGTGACCGTCGTTGTTGAAATCGCCGTGTCCGATGTCGAGCGTCCAGCCGGTGTGTTTCGCGAATCCGGCCTTTTCGGTTACCTCGGTGAAGCTCTTCCCGCCGTTGTTATGCCATAGAGTCACGCCCCCGCCGTTGATCGCGTTGTCCAGGTCGTTGGGAAGTACGTGAGGGGTCTTAAGGTCGAGCAGGTTTTCCGGCTTGAAATAATTGCCGAACATCAGGTCGAGATAACCGTCGTTATCGTAATCGAACGTTACAGCCGCGATCGTGTTCCCGAACTTGTTTAACCCTGAAACCTTGGGATCCACCGGCTTGAACTTTCCGTTTCCTTCGTTGTGGTAGAGAATAGGCGTACCAAAACGCGCCACCAGCAGATCCTGCTTCCCGTCACTGTCGTAGTCGAACCAAATCGCATCGGCGACAATCGAAAGGGGATCGTTCCCTTCAGCGACGCCGGCCTTCGCGGAAACCTCCGTAAACTTGAAGTTGCCGTCGTTGTGGAACAGGTGACTTAGCGTGCCCTTGTCGGAATCGGTCACGAAGACGTCGTCGAGTCCATCGTTGTCGTAGTCGCCCACCGCGACAGCCGCGCCGCCCGAAGTGAACATTCGCAGCACGTCCGCGCTTTTTCCGTTGAACCGGCGCGTATGATGCGTGACCCGGACCCCGCTTTTTTCGCCGACCTCCTCATAACGGATCCGTGCAAGCCCGCCGTTCCAGGCCCAAATGCCGAAAGGCCCAAGTATCGAAACGCCAAACGCAATAATTCGTTTCACTAGTTTGTCCAGATCTCAATCAGATTCGTATCGACGCGCTTGTTCGGATCGAGCACGTCGTCAATGTAGCTCTTCAGGTCGTCGCCGTCCTTCGACAGGCGGGCCTTCAAGCCGGAATGGTCGGGAAAAAGCGCGAGGCCTTCCTTCCAGGTTGCCTTTGCCTTTTCGATGTTTTCCATTTTCCAGTATCCGTCACCTAGCGATACGAAAGCCCGGGAATGATAGCTCTTCTTCCCGCCTTGGGACTTTTGCATTGCCATTGCCTTCTCCAGATCGGCGACCCCGAGGTGCGCCCTGCCAAAGATCTTCGGCCAGTACAAATAGCTGTTGCCGCGGGTGTAAAGAGCGATCCAGCTCGGTTTGATGTCGATCGATTTCGTAAAGAAAGAAAGCGCCGTGTTCGCGAGAATCACCTGCGTAATCGCGCCCGATGCCGGTATCTTGTCCACGTACGCGAAACCATAATTCAGAAACCCGTTTGACGCTGCTGGACTGTCAGCGGTCAATTTTTCGAAGAACTTGATGCAGCGGTCATACTCCTTTGCCTGGATCACAGCCTGGCGGTACTCGCTGCCGAATCGGATACTGTCCGGCTCCGCGGCAAGCGCCGCTTCAAGCCTCCCCAAAGCGTTCGAAAAGTCTTTGCTGGCGAGAGCCTTCATTCCCGCCTGATAGTCCGCCTCACCTGAAGCGGCGACAGCCGCGCCTGCCGCCAATCCGGCAATCGCCAAACACCCGATCAGTTTCTTCATTTCCTGGACGCCTTTGCCGTCAGTACGGCCTTTTTCGAATCCCCTTCAACCACCTTGTAAATCTTGTCCGCCGTGATGCCGGCGAGGGTTTGCGTTGCGCCGGAGGGCCAACGGATTTCGACTTTGTCAATCGCCGCCGTATCAGCAAGACCGAAATGCACTCTTGCGCTGCTCTGTCCGGCGAAGCTGTTGCCGCCGCTCACATAGCGGAGGTGGGTCTTGCCGCCCGACGTCAAGCGCAGTTGTGTGCCGATAGCCCCTCGATTCGACTTTGTACCCTCCAACAGGAAGGACACCCAGCGTGCCGCCGTGGGTATCGTATTGCGGTAAAGGTACGGTTCGCCGTTCGCGTTCGCCACGAAGATATCCAGCCGGCCGTCGTTGTCGAAGTCCGCGACGCCCATCCCGCGGCCGTCGCGGGTCGAGTCAAGGCCATGCCTTGCGGCCTGGTCCTTGAAAATCTGCCCCCGCTCGTTGTGAAAAAGTCTCTTCTTCTGATACCCGCTCAGGCTCTTGCTGCCCATTGGAGGCCAGTTACGGGCATCCGCGAAATCGAGTCCCGGCTTGATCACCATGGCAAAGATGTCGGGCACGTAACTGTCTTTACCCGCCGAAACCCATCCATTCATCACGTACAGGTCGAGCCATCCGTCGTTATCGTAATCGAAAAACTTCGCGCCCCAGCCCCAACCGGTATCGTAGGTTCCAGTCTCTCTGGCAACATCGGAAAACGCCATGTTTCCATCGTTATGCCACAGGAAGTTACCTTCACGCATGTAGTCGTCGGTGATGTTGGTGACGTAGATATCGAGCATGCCGTCGTTGTCGAAATCGGCGATATCGACATTCATCCCCTTCTTCGTGTCGATGCCTAGTGTGGATTCGGTTTTGTCCGTAAACGTCCCGTCGCCGTTGTTGGCGAACAGGCGGTCGGTGCCGAAATCGGCCGCGACATACAGATCCTCGTCGCCATCGTTGTCCAGGTCGCCATGCCCCAGGTCGAGCGTCCAACCGCTGATTTTGATGCCAACCTTCAGGCTCACGTCCGTAAAGGTACTGTTCCCGTTGTTTCGAAAAACGGTTACTCCGCCGCCATTATTCGCTGTTTCAAAACTCTCCGGGAAAAAGCGGGGCGTGGCAGGATTAAAGAGGTCCACCGGCTGAAAGTAGTTGCCTGCAAACAGGTCGGCGTAGCCGTCGCGGTCGTAGTCGAACGCGATCGCCGTGATCGAGTTCATGTAACGCTTCAAGCCCGCCGCGATGGTCACTTCCTTGAACTTGCCGCTGCCGAGATTCTCGAAGAGTTGATTCTGCCCGAACCTTGCCACAAAAAGATCCGGCCGCCCGTCGTTGTTGAAATCAAACCAAAGCGAGTCGGCGGAAGCGTTCTTCGGATCGTTGCCGTTCGCCACACCCGCGGCTTCGCCAACGTCGGTAAACGTCAGGTTGCCGTTGTTGTGATACAGGTGGTTCTTTCCGCTTGCGCTGGAATCGGTGACGAACATGTCGTCGAAGCCATCACCATCGTAATCGGCTACGGCGACGGATGCTCCAAGCGCCGTATACCCGGCCATGATGTGCGCGTAGGGGTTCTCGAAGACTCGGTTGGTGTGCTTCATGGCCACGCCGGCCTTTACTGTAATATCTTCAAACCACCGCTCGCTCAGAACCGCCGCGCCCAAACCCGCCGTCACCAACAACGCCGCCGCCGCTGATATCTTCGGTCCGCCTGTTTTCACTTGGCTCGGCCTTTGTAGTGCCTCTCCACGAGTTCGTCTTTGCCTTCCGTAATCCGGATGATCCGGTTGCCCGCCACGTTCTTGAACTTCTGCACGCTTGCCGATCGGGGCCACTTCACCGTCAACTCGTCGACGGCCGTCGAATCGCTCAACCCGAAGTGCTGCCGGAGCGTGTTCTGCGAACCGTATCCATCGCCCAGCACAACCTCGCGCATCTGGAGCTTTCCCCTGACAGTGATCGTCACCCGGGCGCCGACCGCATCCCGGTTGGACTTCGTTCCCTCAAGTTCCACACCCAGCCAGTTGCGCTTCCCGCCTACCTCGTTTCGAAGCATGACGTGCTTTTCGGTGGACGCTGATAATGCCATGTCGAGGACGCCACGATTCCAGAAATCCGCCACCGCCACGCCGCGCGTATTGCGGATCAGATCCGTTCCCGCCGCTGTCCCCACTTCATCGAACGTCCCGTCGCCGTTGTTCCTCAAGTGGCGGTTGTGCTCCCAGCCGTGCCACGACATTTCGCCGAAATATTCCGGATCGAAAAAAATACCTGTCTTATATTCGTCCTGCTTACTCACGACATTATTGAGAAATTCCATCTCAATTTCTGTACCCTTCGAGTTATACACCCAGCCGTCCGCCGCATAAATATCCTGCCAGCCGTCGTTGTCGAAATCCGCAAAGGACGAACCCCAGAACCAGCCCAGCGGATTCGCACCGGCCTTCCAGGTGGTGTCCTCGAAGGTCCCGTCGCCCTTGTTGCGCAGCAGTGTATTCCCGGAGGCCATCTGCTGAAACACTTCAACAAATCCGAAGCCCGATTGCTTGAAGACCTCGAAGTAGAGCGGCATATCCGTTTTCCACACGCCTTGCTTCCAGCAATTCGCCATGTATCTCATTACCGTAGGCCACTCGGCGTACCATGCGTCCTCGGAACGGATGTTGGTGCAGTAAATATCGAGCTTTCCGTCGTTATCGTAGTCGCCCATCGACGCGCTCATTCCGGCGCCGTAGGCCAGCGTTCCGCTCTTCACCGTCACGTCGGTAAACGTGCCGTTGCCGTTGTTATGGTAAAGGGTCTTACGACCGAAATCGTTGACCACGTAAAGGTCCGGGTATCCGTCGTCGTCGTAATCGCCGAAAACCGTTCCAAGGCAAAGCCCCAATTCGCCGACCCCGGATTTTTCCGTCACGTTAGTGAAAGTCCCGTCCCCATTGTTGTGATAGAGTTGGTTCGGCTCGCCGTTGCGCGCATAGAACGTTGTTGGGATCTTCGTACGCGGATCGAGGTAGCGGCCCACGTAGAGATCGAGAAAACCGTCGTTGTCGTAATCCGCCCATGACGCGACCGTCGTGCAGCAATCCTCTTCAATTCGGGATTTCTTTGTCACATCGGTAAAAGTCCCGTTTCCATTGTTGCGGAACAACTGATTTGGCTTAAATGTACGGCTCACAAAGAAATCCTTGAAGCCGTCGTTGTCGAAATCGGCGAACAGGCCCACGCTGACGCCGTCGAGACCCGCGAGTCCGGCTTTCGCCGTAACATCTTCGAACTTGCCGTCGCCCCGATTACGGAACAACTTTGACTCCACGCCGTCCGGAATGAACAAATCGTGATACCCGTCATTATCGTAATCGGCCGTCGTAATTCCAGCGGGGCCGTACCGAATCATCGCAAATTTCAGCTTCTGTTTCTGTTTCAAAAACTCCGGATAATATTCGTTCTTGAAATCGATGCCCGCGGCCGCTGATATGTCGGCAAAATGAGGCTTTTCACCCGAACTCCGCTCGCCCTCAATCAAGGACGCCGAAACGATCTTCAGTCCACCGCTTTCGCGTTCAAACTTTATCCGGAAGTACGCCCGGTCAATTACCGACCGAGGCAATCCTTTTGGAATACCGATCATTTCAAAGCGCGCGCTGACAATCAGATCGTCCTTCCATTTTTCCAGGCGGTGAATGTGCACACCGACCTCAGAGACGGATTCGAAAGAGTTCACATACGCCCGCCACTCCTCCACCGCCGCCGAGGGGGTATCCGCCGAACCATCCGATTTCAGCCGCAGCTTCCTTATCCCGTCTTTTTCCGTCACCAACTCCAAATTGTTCAGACCGAGCCTCTGGCCTTTGAACTTGGCAGCGTAGAAATTCTCCACAGCCTCCAGGTTCTTCGCTTCCAGCGCCTTGCCCAAGCGGCCTAGGGTCTGAACGATCTCCTTGCCGGTATTGAAAAAGCGCCATCCATCCTTCTCCACCATTTCCATGGCGGACAAACTGATCACGAACAGCGCCACGGGCGTCAGTAGAGCTCCGAAAATATAAAGTCGATTACGGGTTAGCATGTTCAATTGTTAATGTCAGCGGCTCAAATATCGCAAAATGCGGAACTGCGCACGACAAATCACGGCAAAACGACTAGTACGAAGGCAGTATACGGATGGTAACAGCCCTCAAACTTCAGTGTCAAGGCGTACTTTGGTACTCTTAGTACTCGCCTTGCAAGTTACAGGGAATAAGAGCACTACCGTATTCTCAATCGTACAGTCCTATTCGCTCATAGGCTTCGGCGCATTAGTACTTTGGTAATGCACCGCAACACCAGCAACACCAGGTGGCGTTTGCCACGCTCTGACAGCCATGCTATGTTCGAGAGAGGACGTTTTTTCCGCGGCGTGCCCGCCAAACGGTTCATGAATCAACCTCGCATTCTACTCGGCGTCTGGCTGTTATTGTCCAGCGCTCTTGCCGGACGCGCGCAGGTGGTGCTCAACAGCACTCCGTCGCGCGGGTTAGGCCAGTTGCAATTGACGGTCCTCAGTGCGGCTCCGAATCTTGTGGAAGGCCGCGAGTTGAATCAGCCTACCGGCTTGGCGATCGATACAAGCGTGACTCCCCCCGCTCTCTATATTGCCGACACCGGGAACAATCGGGTCCTCGCATGGCGGAATGCCTCTCAATTCAAAAACGGCGCGCCGGCCGATATTGTGATTGGACAACCGGACCGGTTCAGCACGTTCCCGCAGGGCCCGGGCCGCACGAATTCGATTCTTTCGGCCGGCCTGTCCGCCCCGACCGCGGTTATCACGGACGCTGCTGGCAGCCTCTACGTGGCCGACTCCGGAAACAATCGCATTCTACGCTTTCCGAAACCGTTGTCCGCGGCGGAGCAATTCCCGGACTTGATCATTGGCCAACCAGATCTCAATACGGTAACACCGAACACGGATGGCATCTCCGAGAAATCTGTATTTCTCAACGGGAACAACGCGCTGTTCCGGGGTGCCTTTGCCTTCGATGCTGGCGGCAATCTCTTTTTCTCCGACGCTGGTAATCACCGTGTGCTCCGTTATCGCGCGGCCGATCTGAGACCCGGGGCGCCCAACCAGCCAGGCGCGGATATGCTTTTCGGCCAGCCGGACTTTATCGGTTCTACCCAATTGGCGCTTTCGGCGGAAAACCGGATCAACCGCGAGAGGCTCTTGAGCCCGGGCGGAATCGCTGTGGATTCCGCAGGCAGACTGTACGTGTCCGATTCCTTGGCTCGGGTCGTTGTCTACGACAGTCCGCTGTTTAGCGGGAAAGCACCTGCGAGGATCTTGGGGATTCGGGCAGCCGTTACGCTTCAGCCTGGCCAGCCGCCTCCTCCTCAGATCGACGAAACATCGCTCCAGAATCCTGAAGCTATCTTTTTCAGTGGATCGAATCCGGCCGTGGTCGACTCCCGTCTTCATCGGATGCTGATCTACGATCCCTTCGAGCGATGGCCCGCCGAATCCACTGCTTTCTCGCCGCCGGCGAAAGGCGTGTTCGGACAACCGGATTTCAACGGCCAGCGACCGAACCGCGGACAGCCGGAGCCGTCCGGCAACTCCCTGCGTGCTCCCATCGATGCGGTCCCGCTGGGCGACGAGCTCTTCGTGCTCGATGCCGGAAATAACCGCGTTCTCGTGCTGCCGCGCCAGTCTCCCACGCAGTTCCTGCCGGCATCCCGGCTCCTCGGTCAGGACGATTTCAAATATGGCGCGGTCAACCTGGCGGAAGGCCGCGAGTTCAGTTTTGGCGATCGCGGGGCGCTCCTGGTAGATTCGAAATCGAATCCGCCGAGGCTTTACGTCGCCGACAGCGCCAACCATCGCATTCTGGGCTATCGCGACGTCCGGACCGCTAAGCCGGGAGCCAAGGCCGACTTGCTGATCGGGCAGAGCGATTTTGGCTCCTCCATGATCAACTATCCGGGAAACGATGTCGACAAGCCGACAGACACCGGGCTATTTCTCCCCATCGGCTTGGCGCTCGACGAAGCAGGTGACCTCTACGTGGCGGATTCGGGAAATGGGCGGGTCTTGCGATTCCCGAAGCCGTTCGACAACATTGCGAACGGCGTTCCTAAGGCCAACCTTGTCTTGGGTCAGACAAGCTTCACATTCAAGATTAGCGACCCAAGCGCTCGGACCATGGCGGTCCCGTGGGGTTTGGCTTTCTCCGGAGATGACGGCCTCCTTGTCGCCGACGCGGCACACAACCGGGTCCTGCTATTCGGAGGCAAGGCAAAGGACTTCACGAGCGGCATGACGGCCTCGAAGGTCTACGGGCAGCCGGATTTCGTTTCGACTCGCACGGGCGGCGGCGACACCGACAACCGTATGAACTCTCCGCGGCACATTGCCACAGACACAGACGGACGCCTCTACGTCGCCGACACTGGAAACAGCCGCGTGATGATCTTCGATCAGGTTGCGTTTACGCCTTCGGCCGACGCGCGTTCCGCCATCCAGTTGACGCTCGCGGATCGGGGAAGGCTGAGTGCGCCCCGGGGCATTTTCGTGAGCCCTGAAACCGGGGAAATATGGGTCGCCGACACCGGCGGCCTTCGCGCCGTCCGCTATCCGAAATTCGACGACCTCCCGCTCAATTTCCAGGGTAACGGCTTTGTCGTCAACGTGAGCAACGGATTCGGGTTTGCCCCGCTCGCGGTTGCTCAGGACAACGCGGGCGCGCTGCTAATTTTGGATAGCGCAAACCGCATCGCGATTCACTTTCCTGGCCTCGCCGGACTAAACGCCGCCAGTTCCCTGCCCTTCCGGGCGCTCGCGCCCGGGACGATCACATCCCTCTATCCGCGCGGCGGCTCGTTCTCGGCGGCGACGGAGAATTTCAGCTCTCTGCCGCTGCCGCGCGTCCTGGCTGATACAGAGGTCCGCGTAAACGAACAGCCGGCGCCGGTATTCTACGTTTCTCCGACCCAGATCAATTTCATGGTCCCGTCGAGCGCCCCAGTATCCGGAACCGTGGATCTTGAGGTTGTCCGCAAATCTACTGGCCAGGTCATAGCCGCCGGTACGCTGCCGATGGAACGAGCGTCCCCCGCCCTATTCACGGTTAACGGAGCGGGTAACGGGCAGGTCGCGGCGCTCAATCAGGACAACACCCCTAACTCGGAGGAGAAACCCGCGGCGCGGGGGTCCATTATTCAGCTTTTTGGAACGGGCCAGGGCGTCGTTCCAGGAGCTCCGCCCGACGGCGCGGCGGCGAGCGGCCAAATCCCGACCGACGCGAAGCCTCGCGTCATTATCAACACGGGCTTCGTGGACGAAGCCGATGTTGTGTTTTCCGGTCTCGCGCCCGGCCTGGTCGGCGTCTGGCAGATCAACGTCAAGATCCCGATGACTGCACCTCCCGCACCTGCAGTCGTCGTGGCAATCGTTCACCGAAGCATTGCGAGCGTCGTCCCGGGACTGCGCACGACGATCGCGGTGAAAGACACAGAGTAGTAACCCGAATGGAATTCAACGAACCCCGCATCGCGCTGAACCGAATCTACACAAAGCGGGGCGATGGGGGTGAAACCAGCCTTGTTGGCGGCCAGAGCGTTGGAAAAGACTCCCCGCGGATCGAGGCCTACGGCACGGTTGACGAGTTGAACGCCTGCATCGGCCTGGCTGCGGTGTCCGCGGAAGCCTCCAACCTCGCGACGCTTCAGGCGATCCTTTTGCGCGTGCAGCACGAGTTGTTCAATCTCGGCTCCATTCTGGCCACTTTGCCGGAAGACGTGCATCCGAACCAGCCTCGCGTGACGGACGCGGAAGTCGCGCAGCTCGAATCCGAAATCGATCGGATGAATGCTAGCCTGGCCGCTCTTCGCTCGTTTGTACTGCCCGGTGGTACCCGCCTAAATGCCGAATTGCATCTCGGCCGCACCGTCTGCCGCCGAGCCGAACGCATCTGCGTGGCGCTGGCACGCGTGGAACCGGTTCCGCCAGAAGCGATTCGGTACCTCAACCGTCTGAGCGACGCGCTGTTTGTCTGGAGCCGGTGGGCAAGCGCCGCCGAAGGCGCGTGCGAGATCCTTTGGCAGCCTAACCAAGCCGCATCCGGGTCCCGGTAGAGGCCCGGGGGATTCACCTGAGTTGCGCGACCGGAACCGTAAACGCTACGGTATTCACTTTTCCCGCGCGTTGAAACTGCACCCATACCCGGTACGCTGCCTCGCGGGGGAAAATGACATTGAACTGAATCACCGGTCCGCCGTCCGCGATCGCCGGATGCTCGTGGATCATGTCGATCCGGTCATCGCTAACCGCCAGCAGGTGCCCCCATGCTCCCAGCAGCGGTTCGAGACCGCTCGCTGGATCCACGGTGAAGAACATCAGCGTCTTCTGCCCGGCGATGGGATTCGGGGGTTCCAGACTAAGCCCTACACTCAGATTTTCGCCCTGCTTCCTGGCAAGGTCGGGTTTCAGATCCGGCTTGCGGAGCGGCTTCGAGTAGCCCGCCGTGGTCAGAGTCTTCGGCACGAACTGCGGCGTACCGCCTTTCGGATAGAAATCGCAGAGCATGCGGTAGATGCCCGTCCTGGGCAGCACAGTGTCGAGATGGAAGCTCCCGTCCGGCCGCGCCTCCGGATGAACGTGTTCGAAGTGCTGCAACTCTTCGTCAACCAGGAACAGGTGAAACAGCTTTTCGTGCACTACCTCGAAGTCTCTGACGGGGCGGCCGTTTTTCGGATCGAGCACGCGAAACTGGAGGGTGGCCTTGCGGCCCGCGCGCACTGGCGCTGGAAGCGTCTTGAGACTGACCGGAAACTCCAGCAGATCGGAAATGCCTGCCTCAAGCTTCATGCCACACCTGGGGCATTTACCGGGGCCTTTCGCCCTGACATCCTTGTCCATGGGGCAGGAGAATTCGATCGGAGGCGCGGCGTCCTTCGACGATGGAACCTGCGCGTTCGCGACCAGCGCGAAGAGCAGGAGCGCGGGGATCACGGCTCGTATGGCCACACTGCGGTGGTTGAGTAGCCGCCATCAACAGCAATCACCTGGCCTGTTATATAGTCCGAACCCGCGCCGCTAAGGAACACGGCAAGCGGCGCGATATCCTCGGGCGACCCCATTCGCGGATTCGCCTGCGCGCCCTTCAGCCAGTCGCGCATGAACCCCTGCTGCCACATCGCGCGATTCAGGTCCGTCAGGATGAAGCCAGGCGCAATACAGTTCACCTGAATGTTGTGGCGTCCCCATTCCGCTGCCAGCACCTTCGTGAGTTGCCCAAGCGCGCCTTTCGTGATGGCGTAAACGGAAAGATACGGAAGACCTAGAAGCGACATCAGACTCCCGATGTTCACCACCTTGCCGCCCTGCCCGCGCGCCACCATTTTCGCGCCCAGCACTTGCGTGAGTTCGACGATGCCATGCAGATTTGTCTGCATGATCAACTCGTACTCCTCCTTCGTATACTTCTCGAACTGCTTGCGGATGTTGGTTCCTGACACGTTCACGAGAATGTCCGGCGCTTCGACCGACTCCGCGAGAGCCTTGATCGAGTCCGTCTGGGTGAAGTCGAGATACGCCGCCTGCGCCGAAAAGCCCGCCTCCCTTAGCGCCGCCGCGTTGATCTCTAGCGCGTCCATCGATCGCGCCGCGAGAATCGTGTGCGCGCCCTCGGCCGCCATCAACTTTGCGATGGCCAGACCAATGCCTCTGCTCGCGCCCGCCACCAGCGCGGTCTTGCCCTTCAACGAAAATACGCTCATGCAAATAGACCCGGGATCATGCGGCCGCCGTTGACTACCCTCGACGGTCTGCCGATCGGAGTCTGAAATTCGTGTTCGGGGTCGATGCCCATCATCGAATAAAGTGTGTACAACAAATCTTCCGGTTCCACCGGATTGTCCGTGACCTCGGTCGCGGTCTTGTCTGTCGCGCCAAGGACCCGGCCGCCCGGAATACCGCCGCCGGCGAAGACAACCGACCATGCCTTGTTGTGGTGGTCGCGGCCGGCGTCGGCGTTGATCTTCGGCGTGCGGCCAAATTCCCCATTCGCGATGACGAGTGTCGTATCAAGCATTCCGCGCTGATGCAGATCTTCTATCAGCGTTCCGAATGCGCGGTCGAACTCAGGCAGCAGCACCTTCTTCATGGTATTGAAGTTGTCGCCGTGAGTGTCGTAGTTTAGCCAGCCCTTTGCCACGGTGACGAACCGCACGCCGCCTTCGACCAATCGCCTCGCAAGCAGGCAGCCTTGCCCCACCGGAGTCCGGCCGTATCTTTCGCGCAAGGCTTCCGGTTCGGATTGAATATCGAACGCTTTCTTCGCCACCGGCGACCGCATAAGATCGTAGGCTTTTTGATGAAAAGCGTCGAGTGCGTCGAAATCCGTGTTCGCGTCGATCCTGCGGAACTTGTCGTCCATCTGCTTCAGCAGCCATTGGCGGTTATCGACGCGCGACCAATCGACGTCCGTTGGCAGGGTCAGATCGCGAACCTTGTATCCGGAGGCATTTGCGTCGCCCGAAATGAACGGGTTGAACTCACCGCCCAGGTAGCCGCCGCCGTAAGATGGAAAGGTATTGGGAATCGCCACGTACGGGGGCATTCCGTTCTTCGCGCCTAGCTGTTTTGCGACCACCGAACCCATGCTTGGAAACTCGAGCGTCGACAGCGGAAGGTATCCCGTCAGCAGATAGTTGATCGCACGCTCGTGATTGTTCTCCTTCGATTTCATCGAACGAAGGATCGTGAATTTGTCCGCCTGCTTCGCCGTTACCGGAAGGTGCTCGCAGATCTGGATACCCGGCACATTCGTCGGGATCGGACTGAACTCGCCCCGGAGTTCCTTCGGCGCGTCCGGCTTCATGTCGAATGTGTCCTGATGAGGGGATCCGCCGCTCTGCCAGATCAGAATTACAGACAGATCTTTCTTTGCGGCATTCGCCGCGCCGGCCGCGCGAAGCGTTCCGTCGAGCGTCACACCCAGAGCGCCCAGCGAGCCGATGCGCATGAAATCGCGCCGCCCGAACGGATTGGCATGGTTGGTGACCTTCATAATCGCCCTCAATGATTGTACAGAAATTCCTTCGAATTCAGGAGCGCCCAAAACACATCTTCCATCCCGCGTTTTTGAGATCCGGCCTTGGAGATCGCCTGCCGCGCGGCCTGCTTCTCGGTCCCGTCCGGATGCCGGGAAACCGTTCGCAGGTATAAGTCCTCGACGGTCTCGTCCACCCGCGCCCCTGACAGTCTGGCCAGTACGTTGCGCGGATCGGTAAGCTTTTTCTGAATCGTGTCTCCGCTGATCAGGTGCAACGCCTGATTGAGTGTCGGCGGCTGCTTCCGCTCGCAAATCAGTTGGCGGCTCGGGCGGTCGAACACTTCGAGAAAGTACGATTCGATCTCCGGCTCAGGCAACTGCGCGGCTCGCGTTCCCGGATAGAGCGACCTGAAATCCTCCGGAACACCCGTCGCCTGCGCGATCGAATCGAGCAGTTGCTCAGCCGTTAGCCTACGGCTGTAATGGCGCGAATACGCCATCTTGTCGTCGCGATTGTGCTCGTTTGCTTCGCCTGACAACTGGTAGGCCCGGGAAGCCGTGATAGTGCGGATCAGGTGATGCAGATCGTAGCCGTGCTCCACGAAGTCGCGCGCAAGATCCGCGAGTAGAGGGTCGTTCGTCGAGGGATTCGTCACGCGGAAATCGTCCACGGGCTCGACCAGACCGCGTCCCATGAAGTTGCGCCACATCCGGTTAACAATCGCTTTCGCGAAAAACGGATTCGACGGCGCGGTCATCCAGTCCGCGAGCGATTCACGCCTGTCGGTCGTCTCATCCGGGGCAATTTCACGTCCGTCGAGGGGCTTCGGCAGGTACACTTTCTTCGTATCGGGATGCTGGAACTGGCGTTTGTAATCGACATAGAGCACCCGTTCGTTGTTGCGCGGCCCCGCGCCCTTGTAGCGCACTTGCGAAAAAAACGCGGACATTCCGTTGAAGTCGTTCTGCGTCCAGCGTTCGAGCGGATGGTTGTGGCAGCGCGCGCACTCGATGCTGACTCCGAGAAGCAACTGGCTTGTGATCGAAGCCAGATCCTGCTCCTTCTTCATCAACGGGTAGTAACTGGTGGCGGCCGCGTCGAACATGTTGCCCGAACTGGTCAGCATCTCGCGCACGAACTGATCGTACGGCGTATTCCGCGCAAACACGTCGTGTAGCCAACGCGTGAAGACGTATGGGCCTTTGTTGTAGAGAAGCTGCTTCGTATTGCCGAGATGGTCGCCCCAGTACATGGCCCAGAAGTCGGCGTACTCGGGGCGCTTCAGTAGTTCGTCCACGGCTCGGGCGCGCTTATCCGGACGCTTGTCCGCGAGGAAAGCGGTAACCTCCTCGGGAGTGGGAATCAGGCCGATGATGTCGAGCGAAACGCGGCGAAGAAAAACGGCATCGCCGGCGAGTCCTGAGGGAGGGATGCGCAGCTTCCGTAGCTTGGCGAAAACGTGTTCGTCGATAAAGTTAAACGGCTTCACGGCGGGCACGTCGATCAGTTCCCGAACCACGCCGACCTTCGCGGCGGCCGCAATGCCCGGCGCGCGCACGACAATGGCCGTCTCGCCTCCGCGCCCGCCGGTAACAAGGCCTTCGGCGCTCACCTTGGCGATGGAATCGTCGTTCGACTGGTATTTCACCGTGCGCGTGACGTCTCGTTCGGAGCCATCGGAGTAGCGCGCGGTGACAAGCAATTGGCGCGAAGTCTCTTTGCCGTAGAGCACGCCGTCGGGCGGCTCGATTCGCAGCGAGACAACGTTACGCTCGGACGCAGGGTCCCGCTTTGCGCCGCCCGCGATCCAGGCGGCGAGCGTTCTGTAATCGGGCGAGTCCTTCCGGATCAACTTGCCGCCCCCGTGCTGGACGGCGAAGGTAGGTTTAAGGAGCAGAAGGCTTTGTTCCGCGTCGGCGATCTTCAGGCGGCGGCCTTCGTGTTTGCTCACAATCATTTCGTAGTCGGCGTCGGGTTCGTAGCCGAACAGCGAGAGTTTGAATCCGTTTTTTCCGTTGAGCGCGCCATGGCAACTTCCACCGTTGCAGCCGTACTTGGTGAGAACGGGCATCACGTCGGCATTGAAGCTTGCGGGTTGAGGTACGGCGCCCTGTTGGACGAGAGCCGAGGTCGAGGCTTGAAGTGTCCCGAACCGGGCGCGAATCACAGCTCCGCCATTCGCGGCCGAGGTCACGATGCCGGACGCGTCGACCGTTGCCACCGAAGGCTTTGTGGAATCGAATTTAGCCGCCGAAGTTACATCTTGCTCGGTACCGTCCGAGTACTTCACAACCGCGACCAGCGCCTGCTTTGAGCCTTGGCCGAACAGCAGGGGATTTCCGGGCGCGAGGACGAGTCTCAAGGGTTGCGGCGACACCGCTGACATGCGGGATGCGGCGACGAGAAAAAAGAGGCAATACTTCATGGAATCACATCACGGGCGGGCGTCGTTTCGCAGTTTTTATCACGTCGTAGAGAGTTCATGGACAATGACCTGCCAACAACGAGTGTACAGTATTAGCTAGGCCGCATGACGAAGGCGCTCCGGTCGATCGACTGGAGCGGCAAGAGCTTGGCCCCGCAACCCCTCGCTAGGGTCGTTTCGTAATTTCTTGTGTGGGCATCGTCACCTAGCGCGCTTAGTGGTTCCGATACCTTCCTGACATGGCACCCGCCCCGGCGTCGCGGTTCCGCCGGGCTGTAGCGCCAGTTACTTGGGGCCAAAGAAGGCGATGAATCCGAGTGTCAGCGTGTCCTGGTTCTTGTGGAGCCCCTGAAAGCCGCGTTCGAAGTAGGCCTGGTCGGACCAATCGCGGCGGTATTCCAGGCGGGCCAGCAGGCCTTCCACCCACTTGTACTCACCGGTGGCGGTGAAGCTGTTCAATGTTTGAGCCTGGCCCGTGATGAAGCCCTGGTGATCGTTATAATTCTCATAGCGCAACGAAAACGCCGTGCGACTGCTGGTCTGCACCCGGCCGGCCACGCCGATCGCGACCCACTCCGCCGCCTGGTTGCCAAACGCCCGGTTTTCCCTGCCGTAATCGAAGTTGGCATAAATGAGGGTTCGCGCGCTGGGCGTTATGTTGAGCACCGTGTCGTAGAAGTGGCGATGGCCGTCGTTGTTCTTATTCTTCTCCGGACCCGTATAGTAGGTGTTATACCAGGAAACCTTACTTCCGGTCCACGCCGTGGTGAACCCGAGAGTCTTACCTGTGTTGTTGTCTTCGACGTTGTTCCAGCCGTTGACCAACTGCACTCCGACGGTGAAGTTCTTAGCCACAGGTTTAGTGGCGCGAGCGCCGAAGTGGTAGTAAGGCCCGTTCGTGTAGAGATAGCCACGCCCGTAAGACCAGGTGAGGTTGTTCTCGGTGAGTTCCGCGCCCGCGGAGGTGTAGAACTTCCCGAAGTCGAATTGGAAGCCGCCCCAGCTCTTTGGCTTCAGGGAGACATAGGCCTGCGGAATGTACTGCACCACGTCGAGTCCGGCCGGGTCGGTCGCATGAAAGACCTTCCACGCGCGTCCAAAGCCCACGTCGAACGTGAAGCCTACGGGGTCCGGGGTGTGGCTCATGCTGAGCTTCGACATATTCAGGGAGAACTGATTGGCGCGAACTTCAAAGTTGCGTAACGTGGTAAAACCCGAGTCCGGGTGATTAAAGTTGAAGCTGTAATAGCCGTCCAAAATTCCGCTGAAATCGATCGGTCCCGCGGACCAGGTTTTCGGCGCGGGATCAGGCGCTGGTGCTGGTGCGGGTGTGGTCGCCGGGGCAGGCGTCTGGGCGCAGAGCACCCGAAGGGATAGCAGGGCCAACGGTAAGAGTCTCATAGGTGTTTTCTCGTAGGGTCGACCGCTGACGGGGCGGGGAGCACCGCGGGAAGGCGACAGGGCTAGTCCCAAAGGTGCGAATAGGGAGGGCTTTGCAGACAGACTGCCTGCGCAGTTCCCCCTTGAATTGTATTGTATATGTAACGGTGGTTTTTTGTCAAGGCAAAATCGAAATATTGTCAAGCCTCGTTAGAAATGTCCCCATCGTTACCTCGTTAGAAATGTCCCTGCCTATTAAGAGCCGACGCAGTCGGCGCTTTTCTTGGTTTATGGTTTTATGATGCGCCCCAAGGTTGGGGCTTGTTCTACCGTAGGCT
>SYKU01000202.1 GCA_005808865.1 Acidobacteriota bacterium | reverse complement strand
CTCACCTGTTCGACCTGCGAGATGGGAAGCCGCGGCGGACTCGGGATCGAGATCGAACTGGACCTCGTCCCGCAGCGCGAAACCGGCATGACGCCCTACGAAATCATGCTCTCCGAGTCACAGGAGCGCATGCTGCTCGTGGCGGAGAAAGGCCGCGAGGAAGAAGTGTTCAGCGTCTTCCACAAGTGGGGACTCGACGCTGCGGCCATCGGCGCCGTCACCGGGGACGGGTTGCTGCGGGTCCGGCATCACGGCGATGTCGTGGTTGAGATTCCGAACCGCGAGCTTGCCGACGAAGCGCCGCTCTACGACCGTCCGTACACGCAACCGCTGCGCCTCGCCCCGATGGAACCGCCCGAGTTTGCAAGCGCCGATATTAACGCAGACCTCCGTACAATCCTTTCCTCGGGCGATGTCTGTTCGAAGCGCTGGATTTGGGAACAGTACGACTACATGGTCCGGACCAACACCATCGCCGGACCCGGAGGCGATGCCTCCATCGTGCGCATCAAGGAAACCGGCACTTCGGTCGCCATGTCGCTCGATGGCAACGGGCGCTACTGCGCGCTTTCGCCGCGGGAGGGCGCGAAGCTCGCGGTTGCCGAATGCTGCCGAAATCTCTCGACCGTCGGCGCGACTCCGGCTGCCGCCACCAACAACCTGAACTTCGGCAATCCGGAACGCCCCGAAATCATGGCGCAGCTCGTTGAAGCCATCGAAGGCATCGCGGAAGCCTGCGCGTTTTTCGATACGCCGATTACCGGCGGCAACGTCAGCCTGTACAACGAGACTTTGGGTGAAGGAATTTTCCCGACACCCGTGATGGGCATCGTCGGCTTGCTCGATACCCGCGCGCCGCTGACGATGAATTTCAAGGCGGCCGGACGGGTCATCATTCTTTTGGGCGGTTATGGCACGTGTGGGACGACGCGATTCGGCGGCACTCAGTATGCTAAGGCCGTGCTGAACACAATGTGGGGTCTGCCTCCCGCGCTCGACATGGAATACGAGCGGCGCGTGCACAGGGCGATGCGCGAGATCGTCCCTTTCGCCGAATCCGCGCACGACCTGAGCGATGGCGGCCTCGCTGTCGCGATCGCTGAGTCTTCCTTCGGCGGCGCCGGGTTTGGCGCGGAGATCGCGCTGAACAGTTCAATGCGGCCGGAGCATTTGCTGTTTCACGAAGGTCCGTCCCGCATTCTGATCTCGACGAGCGATCCCGAAGCCGTGGAGCGCATCGCGCGTGCGCACTCGGTGGAGGCTCCGCGGATTGGAATTACACTTGAGTCGGCCATCCGCGTGTCGAACAACGGCGTGGAACTATTGAACATCGATATCACGTCCGCGGAACAAGCCTGGAAGGGCGGCCTGGGCCTTCCGGCGTCGTGGCCCGTATGAGAACGTGGACTTTGTGAAAACACTTCAGCCATATGAAAACTCTTCCGTTTGACGGGTTCCGTGAAGAATGTGGTGTCGTAGCCATTCACGGCCATCCGGAGGCCGCGAAGCTTGCCTACCTCGGGCTTTATGCTCTCCAGCATCGAGGGCAGGAGAGCGCCGGTATCGCGACGAGCGACGGGCGCGAAATACACTGCACCAAGTCCATGGGCCATGTGGCGGACATTTTCACTCCTCCCGTTATTGCCGCGCTTCCCGGCGACCGCGCCATCGGACACACGCGCTACTCGACCGCCGGAGACACGGCGCTTCTCAACGCACAGCCGTTCTCCGTCGCCTGCAACAAGGGCCGCATCGCGGTCGCCCACAACGGCAACATTACGAACGCGAGAGATCTGCGAACTGACCTCGAACGCCGCGGGTCGATTTTTCAGGCGAACAGCGACACCGAAGTGATCCTGCACCTTGTGGCTCATTCGCGTGAACGCACTCTGGCCGGTGCGCTGCGCGAGGCGCTTCTCCAGATCGAAGGCGCCTTTTCGCTGGTGTTTCTCGCCGAGGATCGCATTATCGTCGCGCGCGACCCATACGGGTTTCGCCCGCTCGCCATGGGACAGCTTGAAGTATCGGGCCACGGCATGTGCTACGCGTTCGCCTCGGAAACCTGCGCGTTCGACCTCATTAACGCCGTATATCTCAACGACGTGGAACCCGGCGAAATGGTAATTGTCGGACCGGAAGGAGTCACCCGTGAACGGTACGCTCCGTCTCCTCACCGCGCGCAGTGCGTCTTCGAACACGTCTATTTTTCAAGACCCGATTCCTTCGTGTTTGGTCGCAGCGTGCAGCAGTCGCGAGAGAAGATGGGCCGCCTCCTCGCCCGGGAGTATCCGGTGGAAGCGGATTTGGTGGTACCCGTGCCGGATTCCGGCGTGGCGGCGGCGCTCGGCTACTGCGACGAATCGCGAATACCTTTCCGCCAGGCTCTGATTCGGAATCACTATGTGGGCCGGACCTTCATCGAACCGTCCCAGGCAATTCGCGATTTCGGCGTTAAACTCAAGCTCAATCCCGTGCGCCATCTGCTCGAAGGCAAGCGCGTGATCCTCGTGGACGATTCGATCGTGCGAGGGACAACCAGCCGGAAGATCGTTCGCATGGTGAAGGAGGCCGGGGCGCGGGAGGTGCATCTCCGTGTCTCGTGTCCCCCCACCGTCTCACCGTGTTTTTACGGTGTCGATACGCCGACGAAAAACGAGCTGATCGCGTCGAATCACACAGTCGAAGAGATCCGCCGTTTCGTCGAAGCCGATTCTCTTGCATACCTGTCGCTCGCGAATCTCCGGGGAGCGATGGAGGATCACAACCAGGAGTATTGCTACGCGTGTTACACCGGCGACTATCCGACGGAACTGGTCCAGATTCAGGATCTGATGTCCGCGCGCCGGGGCAGAGGGTGAATCCCCTCGTGAGACCGGGCCTCTCCGAATCGAGTTTGCGCGTTCCCCGCTCGCGCATTCGCGAACTGGCTGAGATTGCGATGGGCATGGAGGGCGTGCTCAAACTCTATTTCGGCGAATCGAACCTGCCCACGCCGGAATTCATCAAACATGCGGCCGTGCGTGCGCTCGAAGAGGGCTATACATTTACACGGAGAACGCGGGTATGCCGTCCCTTCGACGCGCAATTGCCCGGCATTACGCCCGTTTTCAACGCGTCAAACTTGACCCGGCTAGTGAGATTGTTGTGACGGCTTCAGGCGTTCAGGCGCTGCACGTGGCTTTGCGCGCCCTGCTCGATCCGGGCGACGAGGCACTGGTTCTGACTCCGGCATGGCCGAACGGCTCGTCGATCGTTGCGATGGCGAACGCTAAGGCCGTGCAGATCGCTCAGCCTCTTTCCGGTGAGCGCTACGGAGTCGATTTCGACGCGATCGAGAGCGCCGTCACACCGCGGACGAAGCTCCTGCTCTACACGTCGCCCTCGAACCCGCTCGGATGGGTGGCGACGGAAGACGACCAGCGCCGCCTGCTTGATTTCGCGCGGCGACACAGCCTGTGGCTCATCGCCGATGAAGTGTACGACAGGATTCACTACGGCGGCCAGGAGATCGGCGAACCGGTTCCGTCAATCTTACGCATGGCGACGCGGGACGACGCCGTGGCAGTGGTGCATTCCTTCTCGAAGAGCTATTGCATGACGGGTTGGCGCGTGGGCTGGCTGGTGGCTCGCGCGGACCTCGCGAAGATGGCGGCAGAGTTCAATGAATTCGTCGTTTCCCATGCCGCGAGCTTCACGCAGAGAGCGGCGGAAATCGCGCTCGACGAAGGCGAGGCTGAAATCGCCGCCCTCGTCGCCCGGCTGAGGCAGAATCGCGATTTGTGTCGCGACGCGATGACGCGGATGCCCCGCCTGACCGTGCCCAACCCGGACGGTGCATTCTACCTGTTTCCAAAAGTCGAAGGCTTGACGGATTCCTTCGAGTTCTGCAAACGGCTGTTGTTCGAGAAAAAGGTGGGCCTCGCCCCTGGAGTCGCGTTTGGCGCGGGGGGTGAAGGCAGCGTCCGGCTTTGCTACGCGGCGGGCGTGGAAGTATTGGAGCCGGCGCTTGAACGGCTTGGCGCGTTCCTCGAAAAGCAGGAAATCAAATCATGACCCGCCGGTACTCTCTCACGATCGAACACGATTCGAGTAGATGAGCGGCTGCGTGCAGGACCTTACGGCCATTTTCGTCAATTGCTCGGCAGTCGTAGAAACCGTCTCGCTCGACGCCCAGACAATTCACATCTCACAATCTTTTGGCAAATCGATCGGATGCATCAGTCGCCGGCAGCGCCTGCACGGGAAAATAGAGGTAGAGTTTCCGGCATCATACCCGCAGGGTGCGGTTGAGGTTGCGTGACGACTTCGCGCGGTAACTAACAAATCCTCCAACCGGATCGACGCAACGCTTGTGTCCCGTATCAAGTTTGCCACGGGCCTACCTTCGCGTTTGTGAGCCTGGCGCCGGGATTGCGACTTTCGACATCTGCAAATGAATCGCAGAGAGAACCGGGACAAGACCTCATTGAATGGCTAAGAGATCAACCATCGCCGATCCCAAGGACACCTGATTTACTCCCAAGTTCCTGCGACTTTCGAAATCGTGCCACCTTTCGCCAGCCGATCGCTGCTATTCCAGTCAATTCGCGACTCGCTTAGGCCATTTCCGGCCTAACTCCCGCCCACCTCAATAGCGAATACCCTGAAATTCAACGTGCGCGCATCGTTGGGCGCCGGCTTTCCGCCACGGTCTGCGCGAAGCTTGTAGGTTACGTCGCCGCTTCCTTCCACCGCCGGGATAACGACGTCCACCCTGGTGCGTTGTTGCACTTTTCCTGCCGCGACCTGCTTTCCTGACACATCGAAAACACGCAGCTCGAAAGGCTTCGAATCAAGTCCCGGACCGGGTTCAACGTCGAACCTGACCTTTCGCGATAGTCCGCTTGATTTCGGCATCACGAACTCGGCATCCTGATTTACCCAGCGAAACGATTTGCCCTCGAATGTCTCGTAGCCGTACCACCCCTCAGCCAGTTTGATCGGGTCCTCGCCCCTCGTAATATCCTTCGGCGCCTTGTCATTCTCCGGCGCACGCCTGCTCAGTTTCGCCGAGAAGACGCGGAAATTCAGTACGCGAGCCTCACCCGGTGTTGCCTTACCCCCGCCTTCTACATGCAATGTGGCTTGGCTGCCTTGAGGGAGTTCTGGCCATAGCCTGATAACGACGGTGTCACGGCCTGCAAACTTGCCCGTACCGAGCGGCGCTCCCCCAGGCCCACGCACCTGAAGTTCCATCGGCTTGGAGTCGAGTCCCGGCCCTGGCTCTGCTTCAATGGTGAGAAAAGTTGAAGCCACCGCACCGCTCTCGGGAACGAGTTCCGCATCGTTAGTGACCCATCGGAAAACTCCCTTCGCGTCCTTCTCCAACTCGTGCCAATACGCTCCAAGTTGCAGTGGCGCCTCAACGATTTCGGACGGTCCCTTGGGGGCTGGCTTCGTGCACGCGGCACTCGCGGCAAGCAGGATGGAAGCAGCGCCAAGAAGTGAGACAGTCCTCGTGCGGTCTAATGACGTTTGATGGAATTTCATAGAGAGAATCTTTGATTTTAGTACATTCCGTCTGGCAGCGCCTGCCGTCTATACTAAACTCTGAGACCATGCCCGAGAAGCCCTTCGTCCACCTGCACAACCACACAGACTATTCTCTGCTCGATGGCGCATGCGAAATCGGCCAACTCATGGACGTGATCGCCGAACAGAAAATGCCGGCCGTCGCCATGACGGACCACGGGAATCTCTTCGGCGCGGTCCAGTTCTACAACACTGCGAAAGCCAAGGGCATCCACCCCGTGCTCGGCTGCGAGGTCTACGTCTCGCAGAAGGGAATGAAGGTCCGCTCGGATACCGACCGTTACAACCACCTCGTCCTCCTCTGTGAAGACCAGGAAGGCTACCGGAATCTGGTCGAACTGGTTTCCACCGCCTATCTGGAAGGCTTCTACTACAAGCCGCGCATCGACAAGGATCTGCTTGCGCGACATTCGAAGGGTCTCATCGCCATGTCGGCCTGCCTCCGGGGTGACATCAATGAGACGCTGCTCGCGGACAAGTACGACGACGCCCGCCGTCTGGCGCATACTTACAGCGACATCTTCGGCCGGAACAATTTCTTTCTCGAAATTCAGGATCACGGCCTTGAGCAGGACAAGCGCGTCACTCCGGAGTTGAACCGGCTATCGCAGGAGACCGGCCTTCCGCTCGTCGCGACGAACGATTCGCACTACCTCCGGCGGGACGATGCGCGCGCGCACGAAATCCTGATGTGCATCCAGACGGGAAAGACCATGAGCGACCCGTCGCGCATGCGCTGGAACAATCCGGACTTTTACCTGAAGTCGCGCGCCGAAATGATGCAGCTTTTCGGCGAACTGGAGGACGCCGTCGACCGCCCGTGGGAGATCGCGCAGAGGTGCCAGGTCAAGCTCGAACAGGTGAAAGAGCCGTTCCCGAAGTTCGACGTGCCTCCCGAGCACTCCGCGGATACCTACTTCGAATTCATCGCCCGCCAGGGGTTTGAAAAGCGCCGCCCGCGCCTTGAAGCGATGTTCGGGTCCGGGCGCCTCCGGCATGAACTGCCCGAGTATATGGAACGTCTCGATCGCGAGATCCGGATGATCCAGCAAATGAAGTTTTCAGGATACTTCCTGATTGTCTGGGATTTCATTCGCTTCGCGAAGGGCTTGTCGATTCCGGTCGGGCCGGGCCGCGGATCGGCCGCCGGAAGTCTGGTGAGCTATGCCATGGAGATAACGGACATCGATCCGCTTCAATACGGATTGCTGTTTGAACGCTTCCTGAACCCCGAGCGAATCAGCATGCCGGATATCGATATCGACTTCTGCATGAACCGGCGCGGTGAAGTGATCCAATACGTGACTCGGAAGTACGGCCGTGAACAGGTGGCGAAGATCATCACCTTTAACACGCTGGCTGCACGCGCGGCTATCAAGGATGTGGGCCGCGTGCTCGACATGAGCTTCGCGGAGGTCGAGCGGCTCACCAAGATGGTGCCCAACGTGCTGAATATCAGCCTCGCGGACGCCATCAAGACGGAGCCTGGTTTCAATGAAGCGGGGGCCAAAGATCCGCGCGTGGCGGAAGTGTTGCAGGTCGCGCGCAAGCTTGAGGGCCTGGCGCGCAACTCGTCCGTGCATGCGGCGGGCGTGGTCATTGCGCCCGAGCCGCTGAAGAATCTGGTGCCCCTGTACCGCACCAACCGCGAGGAAGTAGTCACGCAGTACGACATGAATGGCCTTGAGAAGCTGTCACTCCTCAAGATGGATTTCCTCGGCCTGACCACGCTTACCGTTATTGACGACGCCATCAAACTGATCGAAAAGCACCGCGGTGTAAAGATTGTGCTCGACGACATGCCGCTGGACGACCCCAAGAGTTACGAGATCTTCACGAAAGGGTTCACCAGCGGCGTCTTCCAGTTTGAGTCGTCCGGCATGCGCGACATTCTGCGGCGCTACCAGCCGACGCGTCTCGAAGACCTCACCGCGCTCAATGCGCTCTACCGCCCCGGGCCTATTCAGGGCGGTATGGTTGACGACTTCATAGACCGGAAGCATGGACGAAAGGCCGTCAGCTACGATTTGCCGGTGCTCAAGGAGATCCTCGAAGAGACCTACGGCGTGATCGTTTACCAGGAGCAGGTCATGCAGATCTCGAATCGGCTGGCCGGATATTCGCTTGGTGAAGCCGACATTCTGCGGCGGGCGATGGGAAAGAAGAAGGCCGAAGAGATGGCCGCGCAGCGCGAACGGTTCCTGCGGGGCGCGCTCGAAAAGGGCCATCCGCAGAAGAAAGCCGAAAAGATTTTCGACCTTATGGAGCAGTTTGCCGGATACGGTTTCAACAAGTCGCATTCGGCGGCATATGCCTTTCTTGCCTATGTGACGGCCTACCTGAAGGCACACTACCCCACGGAGTTTATGGCGGGCCTGCTCACCTCCGAGACCGGCAACGTCGTGAAGGTGGTAAAGTACATCGCCGAGTGCAAGGACATGGGTATCACCGTGATGCCGCCTGACGTGAATTCGAGCGACTGGAATTTTACGCCGGCCGGCGACGCGATCCGTTTCGGGCTGGGGGCGGTGAAGAACCTCGGCCAGTCCGCGGTCGAGCCTATCCGCAAAGCGCGCGAAGAGACCGGCGCGTTCGGGAGCTTGTATCAATTCTGCGAGGCAGTGGACATGGCCTCGATCAACCGGCGCATGATCGAAAGCCTGATCAAAGCCGGCGCGATGGATACGCTCGCGGGAACGCGCACCCAGAAATTCGCCATCGTGGAAGGCGCCATGGAATCCGGCCAGCGCGCCTGGAAAGACAGGCTGAGTGGGCAGGGCGGCCTGTTTGGCGATATGTTTACCGCGGTGCCCGAGAGGGAGCAGCCTCTTCCGAACGTTCCGGAGTGGACAGGCCGGGAAAAACTTCAGGGTGAAAAAGAGATGCTCGGGTTTTATGTGACCGGCCATCCGCTCGATCACTACCGTGATAAGGTGGCGGATCTGGCCACGCACAACAGCTCAAGCCTGGAGGGCCTGTCGAAAGGGAATGAGGTCGCGCTATGCGGGGTGCTGACCACGATCCAGAAGAAGCGGAATCGCGAGCAGAAACCCTGGGCGGCGCTTCAGCTCGAAGATCTTCAGGGAAGCGTGGAATTGCTGGTCTTCACCACGCAGTACGAACGGCTGGCGCCCATGCTCGTTGAGGATCAGGCGGTGTTGATTCGAGGGCTTGCGCTTCCCGAAGAGGGCGCGGCGACGAAAATCTCGGTCCAGGACGTCGTGCCGCTCGATGTCGCGAGGGTTGCGTTGCCCACTCTGATCTCCGTGCGCGTGCGCCTTGGCAGGAGCCCGAATGCAAGCGCCGAGCTGATCGAACTGTTCCAGCGCAAGCCAGGAGAGACCCAGGTTCGCTTCCGCCTCGAACAAGCGCGCGATTTTTCCGTTATTCTGGATGTTCCTGCCAAAGTACGGCCGGACCGGGAGTTTCGCGAAGCCGTCGAGAAGATTTGCGGGGCGGAATCGATTGAGGTATTGGCATCTTGAGCGACGACAGAAGCGGCGCGTTGGGTAGCCGGGCGTGGCAGGCTGTGCAACTTGCGCGGCATCCAAAACGCCCGCACGCGCTCGACTACATTCAGAAGGTATTTACGGAGTTTGACGAGGTCCACGGCGACCGGGCGTTCGGCGACGACCCCGCGATCGTCTGCGGCTTCGCGTTCTTCGAGGGACAACCCGTAATGGTGGTGGGCGAACAGAAAGGCCGCGACACCAAGCAAAAGCTCTTCCGTAACTTCGGCATGCCAAAGCCCGAAGGTTACCGGAAGGCGATTCGCGCCATGCAGATGGCCGCGAAATTCAACCGGCCTGTGATCACGCTTCTCGACACACCCGGCGCATACCCGGGCATTGACGCTGAAGAGCGCGGGCAGGCCGAGGCGATCGCGAGAAACCTGCGGGAAATGGCGCGCCTGCCGGTGCCGGTCATCTGCGTCTGCATCGGCGAGGGCGGCAGCGGCGGGGCGCTCGCGCTGGGAGTGGGGAATCACGTATTCATGATGGAAAACGCCGTCTACAGCGTGATTTCACCGGAGAGTTGCGCGGCCATCATCTGGCGGGATTCGGCGAAGGCGGAACTGGCGGCCTCGGCGCTCCGCCTCACCGCGACCGATTTAGTTGGCTTGGGCATAGTCGACGGCATCGTCCCCGAGCCGCCCGATGGCGCGCACGCCGATCCCGACGCGGCTGCCCGCTCGCTCGCGGATCGCTTGCGGCAATCGCTTTCGGAGCTTGGGGCCATGACGGATGCCGAACTTGTGCAGCATCGCTATGAGAAGTTCAGGCGCATGGGGAACTTCGTGAAGTGAAAAATACCACGATTGGCGGAATTCTGTTCGCCCTGATTGTGCTCGCGGCGATCGTCTATTCAACGGTCCAGACCACTCAATACCGCTGCGAGGTCTGCATGACATTCGATGGACGCACCGGTTGCCGCACCGCGAAGGCAAGCACGCGCGAGCAGGCGCAGCGTACCGCCACGGAAAACCTGTGTTCAGTGCTGGGAGCCGCCGGGCAGGCCGAATCCAGACGCTGCGAGACTACCCCGACGGACAGTGTCAAGTGGCTATCGGTGAACTGACTCCCGAAAGACTTTTCGACCCGTACACCTTCAAGACGGGTCCCTATAGCAGCCATACGTTGCTATTGCGGACCCTTCCTTCCGAGGGTGGCGGGCGCCGCGTGCTGGATGTGGGATGCGCCGGCGGATTTCTGAGCGGCGCCCTCGCACAACGGGGTTACGAGGTTACCGGCATTGATCTCCCGGGGCCCCGCCCGCCGAATTTTCCTGCCGGCGTCGAGCGGCTGGAGCGCGACCTCGAAGACGGTCTCCCGCCTCTCTCCCGCCGATTTTCGTACGTCCTCTGCGCCGACGTTCTAGAACACGTCCGGCGTCCTGACCGGTTGCTCCGCGACCTCGCCGCCGTCCTCGACACCGGCGGCATTCTGGTTGCGTCGCTGCCGAATAGCGGCCACGCGTTCTTCCGCTTGAACGTTTTGCTGGGCCGTTTCCCTTCTGAAGACCGCGGCCTTTTTGATCGCACACACCTGCATTTTTATATGTGGAAAGGATGGGTGGATCTTTTCGCTTCAGCTGGTTTCCACATCGATGCGGTGCAGCCGACTGGCGTACCCGTTGCCCTCGCCATTCCGCGCTGGGAGACTTCGGCGATGGTTCGCGCCATGGAATGGCTGTCGTACGTTCTCGCAAGGTTGTGGAAAGAGTTGTTCGCCTATCAGTTTGTGGTGACGGCCAGACGATGAAGGAGAGTCCGAAAGTAATCGTCGTCATGCCGGCGTACAATGCGGCGAAGACTCTGCACATGACCTACGCAGACCTGCCACGCGATGTTGTCGATCTGGTGATCGTCGTCGATGACGGCAGTTCGGATGAAACGGCGCGGATCGCTCGCGATCTTGGACTCGAGTTGTTCGTTCACCACCGGAACTACGGCTACGGCGCGAACCAGAAAACCTGTTATCGCGAAGCGCTCAAGGCCGGCGCGGACATCGTCGTGATGGTGCATCCGGACTATCAGTACGATCCCACGTTATTGCCCGATATCGTCCGTCCCATTCGCGACGGCCGCGCCGACGTGGTGCTCGGTTCGCGGCTGATGGGCGCAAGTCCGGTGAAACAGGGCATGCCATGGTGGAAATTCATCGCCAACCGTTTTCTCACGGAGTTGGAGAACTGGGTCTTCGGGCTTTCGCTTTCCGAATACCACACGGGCTATCGCGCATTCAGCCGGCAGGTCCTCGAGTCGGTGAACGTGCAGATGAATTCCGACGGCTTCATCTTCGATCAGGAAATCATGGCGCAGATCGTGGATCTCCGCATGCGTATCACGGAAGTGCCAGTGCCCACGCGCTATTTCGCGCAGGCGTCATCCGCGTCTTTCGTTCAGAGCAGCGTTTACGGCACGAAGATCCTGTGGCTGCTGGCGCGCTACGTACTTCATCGCTCGGGTGTGGCGAGGCAGCGGCAGTTTGAAAGCCTGGAGCGCCGCTATGGCGCCGGCCCAGCCCGATGACCGGGCGCCGCGAAAACCTGCACAGACTCCGCTCTGAGACTTTCGACGTTCTGGTCGCTGGCGGCGGTATCAATGGCGCGGGTATCGCGCGCGATCTCGCGCTACGCGGAGTGAAAACCGCCCTCGTCGAGCGGCGGCATTTCGCCTCCGGCACCAGCGGTAAGAACTCGCAGTTGATCCACGGAGGGCTGCGGTACCTGAAGAACCTGGAGCTCGGTCTCGTGCGCGAGGCGCTGCGGGAGCGCTCGACACTTATCGGGATGGCCCCTCATCTGGTCCATCCGCTGCCCTTTCTGATCCCCATGTACAGCCGGTTCGACCGTCTGTTCTACGGTGCCGGACTCGCGCTGTACGATGCCCTCGCCGGAAGCCATCGCATCGGCCAGGGTCGCGGCCTCTCCATCGCGGAGATGAATACGCTTGAGCCGGGTCTCGAATCACGATCGCTCGTCTCGGGGGCTATCTTCCATGACGCCGCCATACACTCGGCGCGCTTCGTGCTTCAAAACGTTTTTGATGCCGCGCGTCTGGGCGCCGTTGCAGTGAACTACGTCGCTTACGAGGCGGGGCACGCCACCGATGCGTTTTCAGGCGAGCGCTTTCCAGTGCGAGCTAAGAAAGTTGTGGATGCAAGCGGGCCGTGGAGCGGGGGCAGCGCGCTTCGGCTGGTTCGTGGTTCTCACATCGTTCTTCCCAAACTCAATCACAGCGGCAACGCGATTGCGTATTTCGAGGAAACCGGGCGCATCATCTTCGTGATTCCGTGGGGCGCGAACCTGGAGTTGTCCCTTGTTGGCACAACCGATTTCGATCACGCGAGCGGTCCGGATGATGTCCATATCTCGGCGGAGGAAGTGCGCTACCTGGGACGCATCGTGAAGAGGTTGTTCCCGGGCGCGGCCGCGGAGCCTGTTTCCGCGTTCAGTTCACTGCGGCCGCTCGTGCGCGACGATTCGGCCTCACCGACAAAAACCAGCCGGGAGCACCGGATCTGGAATTCCGCCGACGGCGTGCTGCACGTGAGCGGGGGAAAGTACACGACCTACCGCGTCATGAGTGAGCAGGCGGCCGATCTGGTGTGCGCCGAGATCGCTCCCGGTCTGGCGAAGGTTCACCGGACGGCTTCGACCCCACTCGGTCGCGAAGGGCACGAGTTGATGACGGGCAGCGACGATTCCGCCCGCCTCGCGCATGCGGTGGAAAACGAGATGGCGCAGCGCCTCGCTGACTTCCTCTACGTTTCGACCTATCTTGGCTACGAGAGGCGTTGGACGGCGGAATCGCTCGATCCTTATGCCGCTCAGATGGGCCGGCTGCTTGGCTGGAATCGAAGTCGGATGGACGAGGAGATCCGGCTTGCCTTGACGGCCTCGGCTTTGCCTAAAGATTGCTGAGGCCGTTCCATTCAGGAGAACGCAACCCTCACGAACATCTCAATGAGCTCCTTCCGTAGCCGGCCTCGATGCGCGGCCGCGCGCATCGGATTAGCTGAGTTGCCCCCTGTCCGCCTCGAAGTCAGGTTCGGGACTGGCGAGTTTGCTCAAGCCATTGGTTCCATGTACTCGGCCAACTTCGGCCAACTCGCGGAGCCGTGTCTGCGCCGGACAAACAACTGCCCGCCGACCGGAGTGAACCACACTGCGCGCTTACCCGGACATCCCAACTTGCGCGGGTATCGATCGATCCGCTCCGGTTCACTGCTGCTCTCGCTTTGGGTCCGTGGCGTGATTTCGAGGCCTTCGAGCCGGGTTCCCGTCTCCGGCGAACGCGCGGCGTGCGTGCGCACGGCGCCGGCGCAAGAGCCCGCACGAATCAGGTCAGCCGAAAAGAATATCCGTAACCCTCAGTCTTGTTCGTGGGTTTCGGCCGCCTACGAAATCGTATAAGGCGGGTCAAACTCCGGCACTCCCGCGTGCCTGCCTGCGATCCAGCGAAGAGCGTAGACCTGCCGCGGATCGGTCAGGCGCCCCCTTTTCAGCGCATTCGGCAGTACTTCAAGCAGAGCGTGCGCCAGCGGGTCCTTAAAATAATCGATATCCGGTTCGACCTTGATACAGTTGACGCCAGCCACCATGCGCCGGTCATTTTCGTGAAAACTCAATTGCACGTTCGCCTCGCCAAACTGCACCTGTTTGAAACTCACGGTAGCGCCGGGGTGGTACTTTTCCGCAGCAAGCTCGCGGACGAATGCCCCCTGCCCGGCGGCGCGGCGGACCTGATTGACAATCTCCGCATCGGCCCAAACAAAGAACCTAGCCTGGGTCATATTGTCCCAGATCAATTCCCTGAAATACTTGACGGGGGTACCCGCAGGCAGCTGGATCTGCGACATGGCTGTCATAAGATTGAAGTAGCACGCGAGCACCGGAGCCTTCCGCTCGAGCAGGTCCTCGTACCGGTTGCGAGCCGTCGTTGCACTGGCAACTCCTGCCGCCAGCAGTTTCGCCATGTCGGCTCTATCTCGCCGCAGCTTCTCCCATCCAGCCTGACTGAAATTGAAGTTGCCGTCCCTGCGCAGAAGCATCAGATCCGCCTCCACCGGGACACCGGGGAGCGCCTTCACCGGGAAGAAACCGGCCTGTTCGTAGCCATTAGCCGATGCGATTACCGTGTAGTTGTCGTGCGAATTATCGAAGAATGGGAGATCTGTTAACGTCAGCCTGGAAGCCTGCTGAAAGTCCCGGTAGACCTGTTTCTGATTGCCGTTCTTCACGGTGAACAGCACTTGCTGACCGGCAGCCATGGGTTGACGCGATCCATCGAACACCGCCACTGTGATGACGCATGGGTTGACCGCTGCTTTTGGTGATGCCATCTGATTTATCCCCGGCTTACTCCCGCCTCAATACGTAGTAGAGCACAAGCCTGTCCGAATACGGCTCGACGTAGTCGCGCAAAATGCCGATTGCGGCCGCGTTCAGATTCACCGCTTTCCACTGGCCGATAACTGTGTCCTGCCCCAGCGCGCGCATGTCCCCGTACACGAGCGTACCGCCGGCATCGGTCTTGACGCCGCCCTCCAGCTCCACCTGAAACGCCCCATCCGATCCCACGGCCAGCCGGACCGGGGTCTGAGTCCTGCGCGCCAGCAGCGCCGTATTCGGACGATCGATGACGATGAAACTACCCCTCCAGTTGCCCTTGAGTTGCTCGGGAACGGGCTCGGTCACGCCCGCGCTTGAGAAGATCATCTGGTGATCTTCGATGGACATGTCTTCGAAGGAATAACTGTATCGCTCCATGACGAATGTCGCCACTTCGACCCCGTTCGGAAACTCGCCGAGGTGCATCACCCCGATCGCACTCTTGTCGTCTACGATCTTGATCGTGTCGTAAACCTGTTGATAAGGTGCATTGCGGTAGCGCAGCAAGAGCACATTGTCGCCCTTTCGAAAATAGCGGCGGTTGTTGTCCGGGTATGAGATCGCGCGGACCTCTGGATCGCCAGGTATCGCGTCCAGGTCATAATTCACAACCCGGCCCGTCGCGACGCCGTCCTGCACTCGATCGAAGCGCTTCCAGAAGGCGCCCGCAGTGAAGTGCGCCCCCGCTCTTGCCGCTTCTCCTCCGAGCGCTGCATTGCGAACACCCTCCTCCCACCCGAGCAGACTGTCCTTCGCGAACGATCCCTTCCAGAAGAGGTCCCTGTGGATTCGGCGGTTCGCCACGTCAAAGCTGACAGCGCGAGTGTTTACGAGCTTCTCGATCGGCTGCGTGCCGGCGTCATGAAGGATCGTTTGCAGATCGCCGGTCGCGCGCGAACTGAAGTAGTCGGGCGTGACAGCTCCGCGTAACAGTTCGCCTTGCACGTCGAGTGACAAAGATCCCAGATCCGGCGAGAGGGGATCGTATTCCCTCTGCACGAACTGCGCCGTAAAAGCAAGAAACCGCATCTGCCCTTGCACCCTCAGCAGCGGATCGTTCGTTCCCGTGACGGTAAATGAAGCGAGGAAGGCCGCCGTGCTGCCAACCGCCGCGAGATCTTCGAACGTTCGAAACTTCAGAAGTGCGGTTCCGATCTCGGTTGACTCGCCGCCCTCGATCTCGAACACATGGCAATAAAGGGTGGTGTAGTTGTACAAGACTTCGCGGATTGCATTGACTCCGCCCGCCCCGGTGCGGTGCATGTACTTCCTCCCTTCGAGCAGATACCGTTTGCCGGAACTTGTTTTGAACTCCACGTGATACCGCATCTCGGCTTCTCTGGTGGCTGGATTGACGATCAGGTAGTTGAACGCGCTCGACTGGCCGTCAACAGAAAACGTTCCGCCGGGCTGACCCTTCAACGCGCCAAATCGAATACTGCCCGTCATTGCGGCTTGGTGCGCGAACCCATCCACGAATTCGTTGATGTCGCGCACGGTCATACGCGCCTGCAGGACGCACGGAACGCCGTCCTTGGGATTGCCTGCCGCCGGAATGCCGTCCGCTAACGGAAGGTCGCCAGCTCGGCCGGGTGCATCGGTATGCCTGCCTTCGAAGTACCAACCCTCCAACTGCTCGTCGAACGTCATCCCGAGACCGTCCGGAAGGCTGACGTCGAGGAATGGCTGAAGCAGCAGTCCCGTGGGCAGGGTGTTGGCGGCCGCTCGAGTCAGCGTGTAATAAAAGCCCAATTCGCGCGAACCGGGCGTCGAGTGAAGGATCCCAAGGTGGGCGCCGCCCAGCGCGCCGGACACATCAGGCAGGATGGAGGTGACATACCTCCCTGCCATGAAATTGGCGTCTACCTTCCGGATTTCGTCGTGAAACGGAGTAAAATCGTTCAAATGAAAATGGCTCTGCGTGAAACTTGGGATGACGAATCCTTCGATTAGTCCGAGCAGTTGGTAGGTGCTCTCCAGCCGCCCATCGGGCTTGAGTTCGAACCGCAGATAGGCAGCCGAGCCCATATGATTGTTGTTGCTGATTATGTCCATGCGCCATACGCCATCAAGTTCCTCTTTCGCGGGCGCCGCGCCCGCGGCGAATAGTGCCTGATGATCCGCTGCGGTGATCTCGTTGAAGCTATACTTCCGTGTCATGGCGAAGGTGAGGACTCGGATGCCGTTGGGGAAATCGCCGAGATACACGCGTCCGATCAGAAGATCGTCATTGATGAGCTTAAAGGTGTCGTAGTAACCCGTCCACGGGAGGTCAAGATAGCGAAGCAGAATATACTTGCCAGGCTCGAGCGACCCCGTGTGCTTTTTAATGGTGACTTCTTCGAGCGAATTGCGCGCACGGATGCGGCCATCCGTGTCGCTTGTCACGCCTGTGTACTTGGCGCCTTCTTTCGAAAAGGCCTTCTTGAAACCGGTAAAGATGGCCGATGACATCGTCTCCAGAACACTGCCCTTGGGGAAAAAGCCTTTCCAGTAGACGTCGTTTCGAATGGTCCTGGACGCGATGTCGACCTGTGGGGCCGCGGCACGGTTCACGATCCTCTCAATCGGCAGTGTCGTCGAACGGCGAAACAGTTTTTCGAGTTCAGCCTCGCTCCGGCCGAGCACGTCCAGCGGATCGATAACCGCCGTGCTGACCGATGTGTTCGGCTTCGGGTATTCGTCGCCAAGCATCTGTTGGATTTTTCGCTCCGCGATTCGCTCCGAGATCGCCGAAATCGTCAGGAACGGGTTTACTCCCAGCGCCGATGGAATCAGGGCGCCGTCGCATACAAAAAGCCCTTCCTGGATACTTCCGTCGTTGGAGAACACCCGCCCGAATTGATCTACTGCTCCATGCAGGTAATCCTCTCCCATGGGGCAACCGCCAAGAGGGTGCGCGGTGATCAGATGCCGGGATCGGAAAACGCTCCACGTGGGATTCTGAAGGAAAGACGCTCCGAGCGCCCGAGCATGCCTCCGTAGTTCTTCATTCATCCGCGTGAAGACTACCTGTTGCCCAACCCGGTCCCACTCGATCTTCATGCGCCCATCGGGTTCGTTCCAGGGCGCTTCGAACTTCATCGACCCGCGCGCGTTGTCTTGTCCCATAACCAGGTAGAGCATGGTATGGTTCATCGCGCCGTGAGGCGAATAGTCAGGCGAACGCGGATCGAAGTCGATGCGGACCCGCTCGCCTTGCTGCGCCTCGTTACCGAGCGTCGTGTCTTCGCCCCGCAGCGCCGCGAAAACGGCTTTCGCGGCCTGGGCGTAGGCGCTCGGGAACGTAAAATCCTCCACGGTAATGCGGTCTTTGAGCGGTGCGGCCGCGTTATAACGAATCGCCCCGGCGATAGACGGGCCGGGCTGGCGCGATTCCTTCGCTGTCGGCACGCGGTTCCCATATCCCAGAACCTCCGTTTCGTGGTCTCCGTTGTACGCGAGGCCAAAGAAGTCTCCATTCCCGCTGAATCCGGTGCCGAGAAGGGGCGATACCTTCAACCCGTGCATTTCCGAGCGCAACAGAATCTCCGTGGAGTTAACCGCGCCCGCAGAAAGCACCACATTGCGGGCGTCGAGCGTGAAGGAACTGTGGGACAGGCCATCGGTGTAATGCTGCCCGTGAATCCGCCACCCGCCGGCGGCGAGTTTCTCGATCCACTCGACTT
>SYKU01000201.1 GCA_005808865.1 Acidobacteriota bacterium | reverse complement strand
GCCTGAGGTGTAGCACATGCCGGCGGCAGCGTTCTCATCGAGGCGCGGCCATGCGTACGGCGCGGCGGGGGCGGCGGCGAGAAGCGCCTCGTACTCTTCTCCGAGAACCACAATCCGGCGAACGCATGGGATCTGATCGCGGATGGGATCGAGAATCGGCAACAGCGACTCGTCGGCGAAGATCACCTGGTCCCCGGCGTGATTGATGATGTAGGCGAGTTGGTCGGCAGCGAGCCGCAGGTTCAGCGTGTGCAGCACCGCGCTGTAACACGGAATGGCGTTGTAGAGTTCGAGGTGGCGGTAGTGATTCCAGGCAAGCGTACCGACACGATCGCCAGGCCTGACGCCGAGCGAATCGAGCGCGTGCGCAAGGCGATGGGTGCGCGCATGAAAGTCCGCGTAGGTGTAGCGGTGCGTGCCGCCGGGCGTACGCGTCACAATTTCTTTTTTGGGGAAAAGGCGCCCGGCGCGCTCGAGAAAATGCGTCAGCGTCAGCGGGAAATCCATCATCAGGCCTTGCATCAGTTCTCCGTTTCCTCAGTTGCCTTTCCAGCAGGGCGCACGTTTTTCGAGAAACGCGGAGATGCCTTCCTGCGCGTCGCTTGCTCCCGCATTCATCGACATGACTTCCTTCGCGTATGCGTAGGCCTTCGATTGATCGAGGTCGATCTGGGTGTAGAACGCCTGCTTCCCTGTCCTGACGGTGAGCGTGCTGGCCTGCGCGATGAGCGCGGCGAGTTTTCGCGTCCGGGATCGTAGTTCCGCTGCTGGAACGGCGGCGTTGATCAAGCCCCACTCGGCGGCCTGCGATGCGGAAACCATCTCGCCCGTGAGAAGCATTTGAAGCGCGCGCTTACGTCCGATGGCGCGCGTGAGAGCAATCATGGGCGTGGTGCAGAAGAGCCCGATGCGCACGCCGGGAGTGGCGAACCCCGCATCCTGGGACGCGATGGCGAGGTCACAGGTGGCGACAAGCTGGCATCCGGCCGCCGTGGCGATACCCTGCACTTCGGCGATTACCGGTTGTGGAATCGATTGCAGCTTTGCCATCAATTCCGTGCATACCTCGAACAGTTCGCGGTAGTCGCCGAGGGTGCGGGCGGTCATTTCAGAAAGGTCGTGTCCGGAACAGAATACTCTGCCTGCGGCCGCGAGAATGACGGCGTGAACTTCGCGGTCGTGGTGGACGGCGTCGAGAGCGCCGATCAGCGCCCGCATCATTTCGAGGGACAGGGCGTTGCGGCGATGGGGGCGGTCGAGCGTAATGATCGCGACGGGGCCTTCGCGTTCCGTCAGAATCAATTTGCAGGCTCCCGGTAATGGATCTCGAATGGCTTGTTGGTGATGAAGAGGACGACGACATCCTCCCCCGCATTTGCGCCATGCTCCATGGCGGGGCCTTCGGGGAACCAGACAAATGTCCCGGGCGGGTAGCGGCCCTCGTGAGTCACGAGCGTGCCTTCAAGCACGTACATTCCGTGCGCACGGGGGTGCGTGTGGAGCGGATTGACTATGCCCGCAGGATACCTGACCATGCGAATTTCCATGCCCGTTTCGAGGTCGGTAAAGAGGTTCTTGCGGTAGAGGATCCTGCCGATACGTTCGTTGAAACGCTTCTCCCATGGCAGGGAGGCGGCATTGACAACGGTAAGGGTGCTGGAATTTCGGGTCACGACGGACCATGATACCGCATGGCTTGCGGAGAAATCAGAGTTACGGAAGGGCGGTAAGAGCCGAGGCCTGAAAGCCAACTAAGGCTCTCGGTGCGCGCATTGGCGGGAGGAATTGGCGCTGGAAGCCGGTTTTGGGGTTCTTGAGGACCTCATCCTGCACGTTCCTTGTCACGGCTCGGGCAGTCCTGTCAGGAAACGACTGTTTAGAGTCCGCACACGGAGATGTGGTGGCGAAGGGGGGGGCGGCCATCGATCTTCTGTGTGCCGTTCCTGCCGTTCCTGCCTGCTTCTTGTCGGGCAGTCGATGAGTGTGGCATACTTCGTTTGATGCCCACCGTAGTCGAAAAAATGACGCCGAAGTCCGAAGGGATCATGACCCCCCGGAAGAAACGTCCCAAAGAGATTGCCGTAATAACCGAGTGCTGTACGGGCTGCGCGGGATCTCCGGCGTGCGTGGAATATTGCCCGGTAGGCGACTGCATGTACTGGGTCCCCGACGAGGATCATCCGCCGTTCGGGCACATTGAGGTCGATCCGGTGCTATGCATCGGATGCAAGAAGTGCACGACGAAAGGCCCCGATGGAGCTTTTCTCGATGGTTGCCCATGGGACGCGATCGACATGGTTGCGACTGAGTTGGTCGAAGAAAGAATCGGTTTCAAAATGCCGGTCTAGCGGCCACCAGGACCCCTCATTATGAGTTTGGACATCCAGCGAACCGAAAAAGAAGGCATCACAATTCTGAACCTCAAGGGCCGGATCACTGTGGGGCCCGAGGCGACCGTGCTGCGCGAGCAGGTACACGAATTGGCGGCGGCGAAGAAGTTGAGGATCATTCTGAACCTCGCCGAGGTCGACTACATCGATTCCACGGGACTTGGCGCTCTGGTGATGGCGGCTACGACGCTGAAAAAGGTGGACGGCGTGGCGAAATTGCTCAACCTGAGCAAACGTACCATCGAATTACTCGTGATGACGAAACTCGCCACGATTTTTGAGATCTTCGGCGATGAGCAGCACGCCGTCAACAGCTTTTTTCCGGACCGCGAAATCAAGCGTTTCGACATCCTCAGCTTCGTGCAGAGCAGCAAGAAGGCATAGCGTTCCCCGTGCGCCTTGTCGTGATTGGCGGGGTGGCGGCCGGACTGAGCGCTGCCGCGCGCGCCCGGCGCTCCGATCGTTCACTCGAAATCACCGTACTCGAAAAGGGACCTGTGATCTCCTATGGGGCTTGCGGCCTGCCTTTTCTGGTTGACGGACGGGTGCGGAGCGCGGAGCAGTTGACGGTTTACACGCCCGAGTATTTCCGCAAGGAACGAAACATCGAGGTGCGCACGAATGCCCGTGCGATCGCCATTTCGCACGGACGGCGCGAGATCGTGGTCGAAGGCGGAGAACGTCTCCGCTACGACCGGCTGATCATCGCCACGGGCGCACGCCCCGCATCGGCGGGCATCACGCTCCACACGCTTGAGGACGGCGAACGGCTCAAGAGGCTGATCCTCGATCGAAATCCGAAGCGGGCACTCGTAATCGGCGCCGGATACATCGGACTCGAACTCGCCGACGTGTTGCGCCGCCGCGGAGTGCGCGTCACGCTGATGGAGGAATCAGGGAACGTTCTCCACAGGGAGGACGCCGGTCTCTCCACCACGGTCCGCGCGCACCTGGAGAGGTTCGGCGTCGATCTGATTTTCAATGCCCGGGCACCTGAAGGGGGATCAGGAGACGTCCCCGGTTTCGACCTGGCGATTTCAGCCTCGGGACTTAAGCCTAACGTGGAAATGGCTTCGGAGGCAGGAGTCGAGATCGGGCGCACCGGAGCCATCCGGGTGGACGAGCGCATGCGAACGAACATCGACGGGATCTACGCCGCAGGCGATTGCGCCGAGACCATTCACCTGGTTTCAGGCCGTCCGGCCTGGATTCCGCTGGGGACAACGGCGAACAAGATGGGCCGTGTGGCGGGCGCGAACGCGGCCGGCGGAAGGGAGCGGTTTCCGGGCGTTGTGGGAACGTCGATTGTCAGCGTCGGCGGCCTTGGAATTGGAATTTGCGGCCTGTCGGCAGCCGAGGCGAGGCGAAACGGATTTCAGCCCGCCTCGGCTCGAATCAGCGCAATGACCAAACCGCGCTATCTGGGAGGCCGCCCGATCTCGGTTGAGCTGATCGCAGACCTCGCAACGACACGCTTGCTGGGCGGAACTGTAACAGGCGAAGACGGAGTGCATGCGGCGATTAACGTGATTGCGACGGCGCTCCACGGCCTCATGCGGCTAGAAGATTTCGAGCATCTCGATCTGGCCTACGCGCCGCCCTTCGCCGCGGTATGGGATCCGGTTCTGCTCGCGGCGCAACAACTGCGGAAGCAAGCCGGCTGAGCCGTAGCGTTCGAGGACATTTTTGACCGGCAACGATCGCGTTCGCCATTCGAGTGCGCCATTTTCGAACACCCGGGTCCGACAGAGCACATGTAGTCCGGCTTGGAGTCTGCGACTGCGCGCCCAACGTAAGGTGCGGCTCTCGAAAGGAGGGGAAAGGTGAAGGTCCATCCCCGGCCGGTTGGTTCCTCAATATCTGGATTCTGCACGTTTCTGGCAGGAAATCATCCGCGGTATGCGCCGGAGCCAATGTTGATAGCTTTTGGTGTACTTTTCGGGAAGGATCCAACTTCGGCGTTTGGGTCTTGCTTGGTTCCGGCTACGCCGGGTTAGGGACATCGAGGCAAGACGGGCACGCCAGCGCCGGGAGCGGGCCTGGAGCGTGCGGTAGAATTGAGGAGATTGCCCAGCAGAGCCAAAGAATTTCGCCAACATCTTGCTAGCCGTGTACTCGTAGCGGACGGAGCCATGGGAACGATGCTCTATTCCCGGGGAGTCTTCATCAACCGGTGTTACGACGAGTTGAACCTCTCCTCGCCGGACATGGTAAGGGGGATTCACCGGGAGTACGCGGACGCCGGCGCGGAGATCCTGGAAACTAATACGTTTGGCGCAAGCCGTTTGCGGCTGGCCGGTTTCGGCTTGACGGAGAGACTAAACGCCATTAACCAGGCGGGAGTGAGGCTCGCACGGGAGGCGGCGAGCGGCATGGGTGCCTTTGTCGCGGGCGCTCTGGGCCCGATCGGTTCCCACCTCGAACCGCTCGGATCTTTGTCCTTCGAGGAGGCGCGCGACATTTTTCGCGAACAGGTGGAAGCGCTACTCGAGGGCGGCGTCGATCTGGTGGTTCTCGAAACGTTCAACAACCTCGACGAGTTGCGGATGGCTGTGGAAGCCACCCGCGCGGCGGCCGGCGAGGAGATGGTGATCGTGGCGCAGGTCACGATCGACGACGAGGGGCGCATTCGCGGAGGATTGGACACGGAAGCATTCACGCGCGAGCTTGACCAATGGCAGCTCGACGTTATCGGCGCCAACTGCTCCGTGGGTCCGAAGGTAATGCTCGAAACGGTCGAAAAGATCGTCCAGTTTACCCGCAAACCGGTGAGCGCGATGCCCAACGCGGGTCACCCCTCACGTGTGGAGGGCCGCAGCATCTACCTCTCCTCTCCGGAGTACATGTCGCAATACGCCCGCCGCCTGCTGTGGGCGGGAGCGAAAATCGTGGGCGGCTGCTGC
>SYKU01000200.1 GCA_005808865.1 Acidobacteriota bacterium | reverse complement strand
TTGGGTGACCTCGATTGGGGTGGGTTGGCGAAGCGCGAACTCCGCCAAATTCCAGTTTTACCCCATGTTTATGAGGTCATCCAAATGGTTGGGCGCGCCTCAACCCTCACGGGCATGGCGATATGATGCATTGGTCAGGTGGTACCTGAGTGTGACCTTGGACCAGTCTCATCGGGCCGGTTGCACGGTGCCTGCCGATCAAGTCGAGCAAGTCCGCCGGTGGATCGAGAACTACCACCGGGTGAAGGAAAGCTTTGAGAAGATATCCGACATCAACCGCGAACTGATGCGGCGGCACAAAGAAAAAAGCAAGAAAAGGACACAAGCACAAAGATGAGCCATCCGGGCATGGAATCGAGAGACACCCGCAGGCTTGTCTTGCAGCCGGACGGATGACAGAGCGCACCCACTCGCTGCCTTCGTTTTGCACTTGGCTGAACAAGGGGTTCGATCTGCGCACTCATGCCGGCCAGATGTCGGACGCCCGCGCCGAACCGGAAATCTCTCCGGCGAGTATCTTCCTGGCTCTCTTCCATAGCTTTGTGTTTCGCCTGCCCAGCTTTCAGCAGTTGGACAGCGAACTGGCTCACACGAGGGGATTGGCTTAACAGAGGCTTGCCAACGTTACGTCAACGTTAAGCCGCGTAATCATTTGAGCGAAATCTGAGAGATGAACTCTCAAAAATGGACGTGCTAGAAACTAATCGCGGTTTGGCAGCGGTTACCTTTATTCTCCTCATCACCTTCGCCTTGACATCGGCGTTCGTCCTCAAACTATCTTCGACACTTTGCAGCGCAACGTGCCCTCTAACCTGTTGATTCCACTAGCGGCGCATCGCCCGGACGAGAAATCCTAGTGACACACATATTTTCGACTCTATTGATAATTTATTGTTGAATACGCCTTGTGGGTGGTTGATGATAGTGACACAGGAACATCATCGTGTTCGTTCGCACGCAGACCAACGGATCCCGGACCTACCTTCTCATCGTCGACAACCAATGGGTCGGCGGCAAAGTAAAACAACGTATTGTTTCGCCTCGGCCGTCTCGACGAGCTCCTGGCGGGCGGCCAGCTCGATTCGCTGTTTCAATCGCTCGGCCGATTCTCGGAGAAACTGACGGTGCTCGGCGCCCAGTCGCGCGGGGAGACCGTCACGACACACAGCAGCAGGCCGGCGCCCGCCGCTATCTTTCAACGCCTCTGGGAGGCCCGCTCGATCGGCAATGTCCTGACGGGTCTGCTCAAAGACCGGCGCTTCGAATTCTCCGTCGAACGGGCCGTCTTTCTCACCGTGCTGCATCGTCTCTTCGCGCCGGGCAGCGATCGGGCCGCCGAGAAGTGGAAGGACGGCTATCGCATCGACGGCGCCGACGCGCTGGATCTGCATCATCTCTACCGGGCCATGGCATGGCTGGGCGAGGAGCTGCCCGAAGACCAACAGGACGGCGCCACGCCGTTCGCTCCGCGGACCAATAAAGATTTGATCGAAGAAGAACTGTTTGCGCGGCGCAAGGATCTGTTCTCCGATTTGGATCTCGTGTTTTTCGACACCACTTCGATCTACTTCGAGGGAGAAGGTGGCGAAACGATCGGCCAGCGCGGGCACTCGAAAGATCATCGCCCCGACTTGAAGCAGATGGTGGTTGGCATGGTGTTGGATCACAACGGCGATCCGATCTGCAGCGAGTTGTGGCCGGGCAATACGGCCGATGTGAAGAGCCTGGTTCCTGTCGTCGAGCGGCTGAAGAAGCGGTTCGGGATCGGATCGGTCTGCATCGTCGCCGACCGGGGGATGATCAGCGCCGAGACGCTGGCGGAACTGGAAAAGCGCAAATGGCACTATATTCTCGGCGTTCGTATGCGGAGTTCCAACGAGGCCAAGGCGGTGGTGGCCCGCGGCGGCCGCTACTCGGAAGTGCATCCCAAAACCGGCGATCCGGACGATCCCTCGCCGCTGAAGGTAAAAGAAGTCTGGGTTGAAGATACGCGCCGGTACGTGGTCTGCGTCAATGAAGATCAAGCCACCAAGGACCGGCACGATCGCGACGCGGTTGTCGCCTCATTGCGCGACGCGCTGGGCCGGGGCGACAAGTCGCTGGTGGGCAACAAGGGGTATCGGAAATACATCCGCGCCGGCGGCAAGCAGTTCGCCGTCGACGAGGACAAGATCAAAGCGGAAGCGCGCTACGACGGCAAGTGGGTGCTGACGACCAACACCGATTTACCCGCCCATGAAGTGGCGCTGAAGTACAAACAGCTCTGGATGGTTGAGGAGATCTTCCGTTCGATGAAGTCGTTGTTGGACACGCGGCCGATTTTTCACAAGCGCGACAAAACGATTCGCGGCCATGTGTTTTGTTCGTTTCTGGCGCTGTTGTTGCGCAAGGAACTGGAGAACCGGTTGGCGCGCAAGGGCTGGAAGCTGGAGTGGGACCACGTGATTCGCGATCTCGACAGTGTCGTTGAGATGGAGGTTGCCGTCAACGGCAAGGGCTATGTTTTTCGCGGGCAGAACATAGGGGTAGCCGGGAAAGTGTTCCAGGCTTGTGGCGTCGCAATGCCGCCCGTGCTTCGGCAGTCCTCGTAACGGCGCTCTCCTCAACAGTCACCGATTCCGTGTCACTAGGCCGTTTTGTCGTTCGTAACTTGTTGCAATGGAACTACTTCGGTGGCAAAGGTGTAGAAGATGAGTTTGAGTTGATTTCCCAAGGCGTATCCGGCGGTCCCGGATTTTATGTTGGGTATAACGGCGGGGGTAGTTTCCGTATAGGTGATTCGTGGACAGGTTCCGGCATTGCCTACCCCCTTGACGCTGACTGGCACGTGTTGGCTTGAATATTTGCGTGCGGTGTTCCGTTCGCACTGACCACCGCGCTCGCGGGCACGCACACGCGATTCGGCGCGCAATTCGGCCCGCATGGCGAGTATTTCTCCGGCAACCTGAACAAACGTGCGCATCTACGACAGCGCTTTGAACTCAAGTGAGCTGGCGAATCTGGGCTCCGGGGTTCCGGAACCGTCCACCGTTGCTCTGTCGTTCCTCGGCCCCGTCGCTCTGGCCGCCGTCCGCCGCCGCAAGCGCTAGTGCCGTGTATGCAACTGATCGTACAAAAGCGCCAGGTGATTTGCAGACAGCGCCTTGGGGCGTGTTAACGCCGCCGAAGGGCAGGGGCGATAGAGCGAAGTGAGCAAGACCAGGGAACTTACACACACCCGGCCTCACGCCCGGAGAATAGGCGTGTGTGGGCCAGTTTGCTGAACGCCGTTCTCGACGATCTCTACCGAAACCGTGCCCGCATGCCGACGGCGATCAAAGAGGGCATGGAGCGCTCCGGCGTGCGCTGGACGGAGGCCATCGTCAAAACTCAGAGCCTTCTACCTCTCAGGAGACTTCGATCTCTATTGGCAGTTCCACATCGACCAGGACCAGCGGCGGCTCTGCCGTGCCGACTGGAGCGTCGTTCCAAAGTAGCCACAACCTAAACATTTTCGGGAACCACGTACGGTTTCCGGTAGTTCCGTGTGAGGAGCGAGTTCGCTTCGTCATCGCCGAGAAAGCGGCCGGCGGATTGGTCCATGCGGACCGTGCGGTTTACACGATAGGCAATGTTCGCCAAATGGCAAAACGCGGCGGAGCGCGCACCGATCTCGATTTCCGCGTGAAGCTTAGTGTAATCACGGGAGCGCACCGCGTCGAAGAAGTTCTTCATATGGGGCCCGGTATCTTCGCCGGAGCCTTTCTCTTCCTTGACCAATTCGTATTTCTCCCGGCTCCCCGCGCCAGCCCCCCGCGCTGCGTCGCCGCTGATACTGCCTGCCGTACTCTTGTACAATTTGTAGCCGCTGTGGTCCACAGTGAGGAATCCCAGGTCGCCAAAGAAAATGTTCCCCACGTAGTTAGGTCCAGTGAGTGGCACGAGCCCTTCAGGCGGCGTGGGAAGGTTTCGCACGTCGAACGTCATCTGCGCGTCACCGAATTCGAACGCCGCATATTGTGTATTGGGCGTTTCCTGATCGTCCTTCCAGGCGAACTTGCCGCCGTTCGAAGAGACCGATGCCGGCCATCCGGTACGTCCGAGGCCCCAAAGACTGATGTCCATTTCATGCACGCCCTGGTTGCCGATGTCACCATTCCCGGTGTCCCAAAACCAGTGCCAGTTGTAGGCGAATTTGTTCTTGCTGTAAGGCTTCCACTGCGCGGGGCCGAGGAACAGACTCCAGTCGAGACCAGCGGGAACCGCTTCGTCCGGCGCGTGGCCGATCGAAAAGCGTCGTCTGAAGCACAGCGCCCTTGCGGAATAAATCTGCCCGATGGCGCCTTCCTGGATCAACTGAATCGCCCGCATCTTGTGCGGAATCGAACGGCTTTGCGAACCCACCTGGACCATCCGCTTATACTTGCGCGCGGCTTCGACCATCTGGCGGCTCTCGTAAATATTGTGACTCGCCGGCTTCTCGACGTAGACGTCCTTCCCGGCTTGGCATGCCCAAATGGCCGCGAGCGCATGCCAGTGGTTTGGCGTGGCGATGGACACCGCGTCGATGTCCTTCGATTCGAACATGGTCCGCATGTCCGAATAGTCTTTCGGATCGTGGCCTTTGTTCTTCCTGATGAGCGCGACCGCGCGTTCGCGCGCAGCCTGATTCACGTCGCAGACGGCCGCGATGCGGCAATCGGAATCGAGAGACGAGTAGAATTTCATGTGGTCGTTGCCGCGTCCGCCGAGGCCGACGATTCCGACCTGGACCTTGTCGTTCGCGCCCAAGATAGGGAAGCGGCTCGTGGCGATCGCCGCAGCCGCGGCCTTGACGAACTGTCGTCGTGCTGGTATCGATTCCGGTTTCAGTTCCATGTCTGGCTCCTAATGATTTCGCGCTTTCCATCTTACTCCAGGACACTCCGATTGGCGCGTGGGTATAATCGGACATTCTGAACGCATCATGATCATCAACGACAGCGAGTTCGCGGATATCCCCACGCCCACCGGGCCGATGGGCACGTGCATTTTCCGTCCCGTTGCGCCGGGCAGGTACCCTGGCGTGTTGCTATTTTCGGAAATCTTTCAGATAACCGGCCCCATCCGCCGCACTGCGGCCATGATTGCGGGTCATGGGTATGTGGTCGCGGCGCCGGAAATTTATCACGAACTCGAACCGGCGGGTACGGTGCTCGCGTATGATCAGGCCGGCGCCGATCGCGGGAACGCATGCAAGACTGCGAAGGAAATCGCGGCGTACGATGGCGATGCGAGAGCCGCGCTCGATTATCTCAAGTCGCTCGAGTGCTGCACGGGCCGACTGGGTGTGGCGGGATTGTGCATTGGAGGACATCTCGCGTTTCGCGCGGCGATGAATCCCGACGTGCTGGCGGCGGTTTGCTTCTACGCGACGGACATTCACAAGAAGAGCCTGGGGAGAGGAATGAACGACAACTCCCTCGACCGGGCTGGTGAAATCAAGGGCGAGTTGTTACACATCTGGGGGCGGCAGGACCCGCACGTCCCGCTCGATGGACGGAATCTGATCAAGGCGCGCCTCGAAAACGTGGGAGCGCGGTTCACTTGGCACGAGGTCAACGGCGCGCATGCGTTCATGCGCGATGAAGGTCCGCGCTACGATCCCGAGTTGGCGTACAGATGCTACGGGTTAGTGTTGGAACTATTTCATCGCAGCCTGGGGTCGGGGGAAACAGCGGTGGGGCCGGGCGGGATGCGGCACTGATCCCAGTGAGGATCGCATCGGATGCCGATCGCGCAATCGCTTGAGGCAGAATAGAGACACTTGGCCGACCCACAGGAATCAAGTCCGGCATCCGTGAGCAGAATCGGGCAGACGATTCTGGCAGCGATAGCTGTACCTGCTATCGCCTGGGCGCTGGGAGCGAACTGGGTATTCATCGGCAATTACGCGAAGAACCATCGGTGGATACTCCTGCCGATCGTCGTCTACGAAATATTGCTGTTTGTCCGGCTGTTCCTCCCAGGATTCTGGAAACTCCGCTCCGGCTATGAGACGGACTATCGAAAACGTGTCTGTCACCACTACTGCAACTTCGATCTGAAGGGCCTTTCGAATCGGGGGGTTTACTCGCCTGAAATGAAACCGGTTTTCGTCGAACCGTCAATCGCGCCCGATCAGGCGGACAAACCGGGGCACCATCCGTCCCCTTCGCAATCACCGGCGGGGGCGGGAGCGGAGCGCCATGAGGTTTGGGATTACATGGAGAAACCAGGCCACTTCGCCATCATCGGCGCGCCTGGCTGTGGGAAAACAACACTTCTTAAGCACGTCGCGATAACCATGGCGTCCTCCCGACGAAAAAAAGTCCACCAAACCCTCCCGGTCTATCTCTGTCTTCGATCTCACGCGAAAGTGATCTCGGGGAATCCGGACCTTTCACTACAAGATCTCATCCTCGCAAGCGAGCCAGTTAGGAGCCAGACGCTTAAACCGCCTCCGAACTGGTTTGAACGGAGACTTAACGAAGGGAATTGCCTCGTGTTGCTGGACGGCCTGGATGAAGCCGGGGACGCCGCTGCACGTCTGCAGGTTTCGGCGTGGGTAGAGAAGAGCATACAGGATCATTCCGGCAGCCGCTTTCTGATTACCTCGAGACCGTGGGGCTACTATGAGAACCCAGTACCGGGAGTCTCGACGCTTCGAGTTCTGCCATTTGACGAGCAACAGACAGGCCGATTCGTCTCCAACTGGTATCATGCCAACGAAGCGATCAACCGCAACAGCGGCTACGAAGACGCGAGTAGTAAAGCCCGGAGAGGCGCGGCGGAATCGATGAGCGTGGTTCGCGGTTCGGAAGTACTTGCCGATCTCGCGGCGAACCCGTTGATGCTCACCATGATCGCCACGCTCCATCGGTACCACGGCCGTCTCCCAGGTGGGCGCGCCGAGGTCTATCGCGAATTCTTCGAAGTATTCCTGAGCATTCGCCGGGAGGTGGAAGGTGCGCGAGACGAATTCAGCATGACGCCGGACCAAAAGCGAATTGTTCTGGAATCCTTAGCCTATCGGCTGATGAGCACGAGGAGCAGTGAGATCGCCGCCGTGGATGCGGCCATCGCGATCGAGTCCGCGGTGAAGGCGGTTAACCCCAGCGCCGGACCTGGCGATTTTCTTGAGATGGTCCGGAATTCGAGCGGGCTGCTGCTTGAGCGTGAGCGAGGCGCCTATTCGTTTGGCCACAAGAACCTCCAGGAGTACCTGGCCGCCGCACATGTGCGGGCGAACCGGTTGGAGCGGGACCTTGCGGCTTTCACGGAAGAGGAGTGGTGGTATGAAACGATCAGGCTGTATGTCGCGGAAGCCGACGCTACGCCGATTCTCGAAGGTTGCCTCCGCCACGTGCCGCCCTCTTTGCCGGCCCTGACGCTATTGGTTGAGTGTATCCGGGAGGCGCAAAAAGTCGATCGTGCATGGCCGGCAACGATTGCAAGCCTGATTACCAGTTCAGACCCGGAGCACGGGCGTATTTACGGGGAAGCGATGTGTGTAATTCGGCGCAGAGGGATGGCAGGTATCGATGAACTCCACGCCGTGGACTCGAGATTTGTTACCAACGCGGAGTATCAGGTATTTCTGGATGAAGTGCCTGCGCGAGCCAATGACTTCCGGCCTGATCACTGGACGTCGCCCCGCTTTTCAGAAGGCGAAGGGTCCAGCCCCGTGACCGTTTCGCGCAACTCGCAGGTGGAGGCTTTCGGCGAGTGGATGACCGTCAAGTATGGAGGACGATCGTGGCATTACACGATTCCTTCCCTAAAGCAACTTTAGGAGGTAGTGCCGCACGAACCCGGACAGCGAGACGCGCAACGTGATATCGGGTGCTGGAGCACGGAGGGTCTGGCCGGCGGCGATGACAACAGTGCGAAACTGAGACTGGCTGCTGAAAGAGTTCTGCAATCGCTGATTCGCGCCTTGGAAGCGAACGCATGCGCCAAGGTTGTTGAGATTGTCCGCGCCCTTTCCGAGCCCCTCGCACCAGTCCGTGGGCGGCCGCACGACAACGCTCGTGCCCTTGCGATCGCTCGGGGCGCGGCCCGCGAACTCGTCCTCGACGTTGTCCTCGACCTCGGCCTGGCCTCGAGGCTCAGCTTCGACCTCCCCGATGATATCGGGCTCACCGCAGCCCACGCCCGGGCCAGCGACCTTGATCTCGATCTTGACCGTGCGCGCGATCGCGCGCTGGACCTCGACCTCGGCCTTGCGCTAGACAGCGCTCGCGACCTTGCGCTCCACCTCGCTCGAGACCTGGCGATCGACCGCACCCTCGACCTCGACCGCGCGCGTGCCCGTTCCCCCGCGCTTAACCATACCCGAGCCCTGGATCTTGCCATCGACATCGCGGTGGACCGCGCACGCGCCCTCGCACTGGACCTCACCCGCGAGTTGGACATCGACCCTGCCCTCGTTCGCGATCTCGCCTTCGTTCGCGACCTTGCGCGGATTACCGAATCGGATTTTCTGTTTTTCAAGAAACCTCCAGTTGCTGTTCGGATGGTGCTCGTGAACGAAATGCGAAAAGGTACCGTTGTTGGCGGAATCCGCCTCGCAAGGGAAAGACGTTCCGGCCCGGAGTCGCCAACGGCCGAAACGGGTAGCGATAGTGTTGTGTCCCCGAATTAGCTGGTCTTTCGTTTGCGCGCCTTTCGAGCCGCGCAGCCAGGCCGAATCTGCTCAAGGGTCTGCCGGCAGCGTGCAAGTTTCGCCACGATGGATTCTACGGCAGCCGTCCAAACAAACGGTCTGGGTTCTCGTTCCAGGCGGCGAGAAACTCGTTTATCGCCGCAATCAGGCCGTCGACGCTCAAAAAAGAGTCGCGGCGGATTCTCTTGCTGGTTAGCTCGCCGAACCAGCGTTCTATCAGGTTCAACCAACTGGAACTGGTTGGAATGTAGAGCACCTGGAACCGGGGATGTCGATTGAGCCAGTCCTTCAACTCGGGGGTGCCGTGAGTGCCATATTTACCCATCACCTGTTGCAGCGGGTCTTGCAAGGAACTCGCGGTTGATACGGCGCAGGAGCTTCAGAAACTCTTGATGCCGGTGACGCTTATAACAGTCACAAATGACTTTACAGGCGAGGATATCCAGCGCGGTGTGTTGGTTCAGCCTGACCCTGGAGAGAGGGCGCTCTCCGCTGGCGGATTGATCGCGGCGCTACGCCAGGACTTGGCGCCGTGGGTGAAGGCCAACGCGCCGGTCTCGAAGGCACAACAGCAAAGGATGCAACAGGACCCCAACCAGCCCTGGTTCACGCTCATCTTCGATCGCGAAGGATA
>SYKU01000199.1 GCA_005808865.1 Acidobacteriota bacterium | reverse complement strand
TCGAGGCGAAAGGATTCGCGGAGGAGGATGGCGGGCGGGGAGTTGCGGTTGGGGATGGCGGCGACGTACATGCTTACAACTATATCATACAAAGCAGAGCTTGTCAATATGACAGCAACTAGTTACATGCCTACACAATAGGCCTGAAACGGGGATAGCTTCATCAAAACAAGCCGTTTCAGGGTTTTAGTAGTGAGAACTTCGGTCTAAGGAGCAGCGAACCGGAGAGGAAGTAGCGATCCCGGAACATTGATCCGCAAGCGGGAATAACAATAAAACCGCAGGCGGGGAGCGAAGGGAAATCGGGCGTCTTCGAAGGTGGACTTCCTGGCCGGGAACGGAGGGATCGCTTTGATCCGGAGGGTGACGAAAGAAGCCCAAAGGGGAGTGGATCTCCGGGAGAGGTTGGGATAGCGGAGTTGGATCCGCGCAACGGGAACGGGACGTAGAACTTGCTCAGACCGGGGCTAACCGGGATGGGCGGGGGAGTTCCGGGCCGAACGGGCGTGGAGAAGACGAAGCGATGGTAGCGAAGAGGCAGGTCTGGAGCTTTGACTTCGGAGTGGTGGCCTGGAAACGGGCAGTCGCTACGGACGAGCGAAAGGCCGTCTTGAGAAACCGGTCCCTTGCGGGTGCAGCTAGCAGGCTCGATTCGGAGCGTTGATCCGTTTTTGCCGAAGGGCGGGAGCGGGGAGCGAAGAAACGGAAAGCCCGGCAAACCCGGAAGCATTACTCAGACCGTGCATGCCGGTGGTGAGTAAGGTTGCGAGTTGGATCACTTGGAACCATTTTTTTGTGCCCGGCCCCCGCCGCCACTTCCTCATGAGCATTGTTTCCCTCGCCCTTCTTGCATGTCTCTTCGTTCAAGCGGCATGGTCCCAGACTTCCACCTGGCGTCCGATTGTCCTCGGCATGGACGGGATGGTCTCCTCGGGCCATTACGGCGTTTCAATGACGGGCTACAAAATGCTCGCGGACGGCGGGAACGCGATTGACGCGGCGGCAGCGGCCGGATTTGCCAGCACTGTTTTCGAACCGAGCCGCACAGGTCTCGGTGGCGACCTCTTCATGCTGATCTACGTCGCAAAAACCGGCGAAGTGAAGTTCGTCAACGGCACCGGCTGGGCGCCAAAGAGCGCTTCTATCGCGGAACTGGCTGCACGCGGGGGACAGCGTGAAGACGGATCCATCGCTCCGCTGGTTCCTGGCGCGACCAGCGGACTGCTCCTCGCCGCGCAAAAATACGGACGGCTCGGCCGGGCTAAGATCCTTGCCCCTTCTATCGAGCGCTCCGAGAGCGGTTTCGCCGTCAGCGAGAATTTGCAGAACGTCCTCAAGCGGAATCAACCGCGTCTGGCCCCGTTTCCTTCCACCACGCGCGTCTGGTTCAGAAACGGCGAACCGGTGAAGATGGGAGACGTCGTGGTGCAACCCGAACTCGGCCGCACATTCCGGGCCATCGCGGCCGGCGGCAGCGACGCTTTCTACCGCGGCCCCATCGCTCGCCGCGTCGTTGAATATCTCAGCGCCAACGGCGGTTCCATGCTCGACGCCTCGGATTTCGCGGAGTTCAATGCCGAGGAATCCGAGCCCTTGCACATCCGCTACAAGGGCTACGACATCTATGGGTGTCCGCCGAACTCACACGGGCACGTCATGCTTCAGGCGCTCAACATTCTCGAAGGCGTCAATCTCAAGGCGATGGGTCACAACTCAGCGCTCTACCTGCACTACGTCACCGAAGCCCTCAAACTGGCCTTTGCCGACCGGGACGCTTTCGTGAGCGACCCTCGTTTCATCAAAGACATTCCCATGCGCGGGATGCTCTCAAAGGAGTACGCGAATCAGCGCCGCAATCTCATCCGCGCCGACCGCGCGATGGAGGGGCTCGCGCCTCCCGGCAATCCACGCGCTACCGCGCGTGGCCAGGTTCCCCGGCAGCCCGTCTACACAGCGCGCGCGGGAACAGAACGAGTGCTTACCGGAGCGGCAGCCTTCCCGGAGTGGATCGAGGGCCTCACCACATATGTCGCGGCCGTGGACAAGGACCGCAACATGGTATCGATGACCAGCACGATCTGGTCCGACTTCGGCAATTCCATGTACGCCGAACCCGGCTTTTTCCTCAACAACCGGATGGGGCTTTTCTACACGGATCCAAAGGACGTTAACGTAGTCGCCCCACGCAAACGGCCGCGGATGACGCTGAATCCCGTCCTTGTTTTGAAGGACAAGAAGCCGTTCCTTGCATTTGGGACGCCAGGCGGCGACACGATGCCGCAAGCTCAGCTTCAGTTCTTTCTCAACTTCGCGGAGTTTGGAATGAACGTGCAACAGGCGGTGGAGCAGCCCTACGTTGTTAGTTCGTCGCTGCGCCGGTCGCTGATTCCCCACCAGGTAGGCGGCACGCTTTCGGTCTCCGAGCGCGCACCGGAACAATTGCGCCGCGACCTGGCGAAACTGGGCCACAACGTGGTGACGCATGACGCGAAAGGGGTCGGCAGCATCAAAGCGATTCTTGTGAACCCGGCGACTGGCGTGCTGATGGGTGGCGCAGCGCCGGCAACCGACAGTTACGCGATCGGATGGTAGGGGTTCGGAGGGCGCCACGGCGAGCACACGCCAGGGTGCGGTCGAGCTCCCGGCAGGCCCATCTTGTGCTTGGGTAACACTCGAATTTGACTTGCCCATCCCATATTCGATAACCTGAGAGCTCCTGGTTAGAGGCGCGGCGGCCATCAGTAGCCGGAACTGAAAGTCCGAAAGAGCTTCGGAAGTTCCGCGAAAGGGGCCGGTTGTTTCCGCCGAAACCGGCGCGGCAGGCTCTTTCCGCATCGGTTGGGGGGCCGGGCTAACACCCGCCCACTGTCATCCGTTTGAAGACGGATGGAGTGCTATCGGGAAGCGATCTACGCCCTCGCCGTACCTGCGTCGTTCTCTTCTTTCGGCTCCGTCCCCAAGAGTTTTTTGAGAAGGCAGCCTCATGAAGGCATTTTTCTTATGAACATCATCGAACTGACGCGCGCGCTGATCGATATCGAGTCCATTACGGGCAACGAAGAACAGGTGGGGCACTACTTGTTCGACACGCTATCGGGGCTGGCCGCGCGATTCGGCGGCCGCGTCGAACGTATGGAGGTGGAACCTCGCCGCTTCAACGTCTTCGCGCAGTTCGGCGACTGCCCGGCCGTCACGCTCTCGACGCACATGGACACCGTTCCGCCATTTTTCGCTTCGAGCGAGGATGGCGAAAACATTTACGGGCGCGCGGCATGCGACACGAAAGGCATCATCGCATCCATGATCAAGGCCGCGGAGGCACTTCTCGAATCAGGGGGCACGAACCTGGGCCTGCTGTTCGTGGTGGGCGAAGAGCGCAACAGCGCGGGCGCGTACCAGGCCTCCCGCCATCCGCGCGGCTCGCGTTTCCTCATCAACGGAGAGCCTACGGAGAATCTTCTCGCGCTCGGCTCGAAGGGGTCCCTGCGCTACGAAATTGCCGCGAGCGGGCGCATGGCGCACTCGGCCTATCCCGAGCTTGGTGAATCCGCGATCGAGAAATTACTCGACGCCCTCTCCGCCATTCGCAAAGTGCAGTTGCCTGTCGATGAACTCCTTGGACCGAGCACGCTCAACATCGGCACGATTTCCGGCGGACGCGCGCCCAACATCATTCCCGATGCGGCGAAGGCAGAGGTCATGATCCGCCTGGTGGGGGATGCCACATCAACGGACGAGGCCATCCGGCGCGCCGTCGAAGGGAAAGCCGCCGCGAACGAGGTTCTGCGCATTCCCGCGCTACGGCTGGGGGCGCTCGCGGGCTTCGAGACAACCGTAGTCGCCTACACCACCGATATTCCCGCCTTTGGCGGAACCTGGGGGCGGCCTTTCCTGATGGGTCCCGGAACGATACACGTTGCGCACACGCTCGATGAGCGAGTGCCCAAACCGCAACTTCTCGAAGCGGTCGAAATTTATCAACGCATGGTGAGACAGTTATGGAACGAAAAATAGAGGTTGGAGTCTTAGGCGCCACCGGAATGGTGGGCCAGCATTTTATCAAGTTCCTTCAAGGTCACCCTTGGTTCGAACTTACGTGGCTCGGCGCGAGCGACCGCTCCGCGGGCAGAAAGTACCGCGAGGCGGCGAAGTGGCACCTGGGCGGAGGAACGCCCGCGAGCGTGGCTGATCTGGCGGTGCAGGAATCGAAACCAGGCCATGCGCCGAAACTGGTGTTCTCGGCGATGGACGCGTCCGTCGCAACGGAAATTGAGCAGGCATTCGCCGCCGCCGGACACCTGGTGGTGTCGAACTCGAAGAACCATCGCATGGACCGCGACGTGCCGTTGCTCGTTCCCGAAGTGAACCCCGATCATCTGGCCCTGATTCCGCAGCAGAGGGTGCATCGCGGCTGGGAAGGGGGCATCGCGACGAATCCGAATTGCTCGACCGTGGGGTTGACGTTGTCGCTTGCGCCATTGCGGCAGTTCGGCATCACGCGCGTGATTGTTACGACGATGCAGGCGATTTCAGGAGCGGGATACCCCGGAGTTCCATCGATGGACATTACGGCTAACGTCGTGCCATTCATCGGCGGAGAAGAGGAAAAGATGGAGCAGGAGACGCAGAAGATCCTCGGCGATTTTGCGATCGACCATATCAGGCCTCTGGCGGCGCGTGTGAGCGCGCATTGCAATCGGGTGCCGGTAGTGGACGGACACACGGAGACGGTGTCGGTCGAGTTCGCCGCAAAGCCTACGGCGGTGGAGATAATCGAAGCATTCCGCGCGTTCCGTTCGGTCCCTCAGGCACGCAATTTGCCGAGCGCGCCGCCTGAACCGGTTATCTACATGACCGAAGGAGATCGCCCGCAACCGCGGCGCGACGTTGACCGCGAGCGAGGGATGGCAGCTTTCGTGGGGCGGCTCCGTCCATGCCCCGTTTTCGACTTCAAGTACGTAACCTTGAGCCACAATACGGTGCGCGGCGCGGCCGGCGCGGCCGTGCTGAACGCGGAATTGATGAATTCGGAAGGATTGCTATAACAGCGGGCGCCAAAAAGGAGCGGGGACGATTTTCATCGTCCCCGCGCGTCACGTCGGACAACTTTTACGCTGTGATTGTGAATTGCTGGTCCCCTTCTGATCGGGGTTTCTCCACTATAGCACGCACGCGGGCCGGCCTTCCTGCCGGTTGCCTGGCGATTCTGTCGCGGACCAGGCGCTACTTGTCGAGTCCGAAGAGGCCCTTGCGCGCGCGGACGAAGGTGAAGCGGGACGGATTGACGGCGGTCAGCCCGCCGGTGTCCACTTCGATGATGCGCGCGGCGATCGGCTCGTAGGCCGCGCGGAAGGCAATCGCCGCCTTCACGACGAGAATCTTCTGCTTCTCCGGATAAATCCCGCAACTGATGAGTTGATGCAGGCTGAATGGCACCTGACGCTTTGTGGTTAGCATCAGCAGCGTTGGCAGATCGAGTGTAGAGCCTTCGACTTCAATCACCGCGGTCAAGCCCTGATCATGGTATCGCGCGCCTCCGTGCCGTGGCTCAGTCTCGATGTACTTGCCGGAGTGCAGCGACCTCACCACGCCCTTGACCCTTACCGGAGATCCATGCAGGCTGTCGATCTTTCCGCCCACCAGTTCGTTGAACGCCGCGCCGACGCCCGCGCGCGAAGCGATCATCGCGGCCGCTGGATCGGCAACAGCCTCGACCCATCCCTTCGCCTTCTGCTTCAGCAATTCAGCGAGCATGAACGTGCTGTCGCCGGCCGAGCCGCCGCCGATGTTGTCGCCCATCTCCACCAGGATCACAGGGAACTTCAGCTCAGCGATCGCGGCCGCCACGGCCTCCGGCGCTTCCGGAAGTTGCTTCGTGAGCTTGTCGCGCGTGGCCCAGAGCATGTCGGAGAGTCGTTGAGCCTCGCGCTGGGCAAGCCCCGGATCGTTATCCGTCACGACTACCGCCGTTGGACCGACCCATTCCACGTCGGCGTATTGGTAGCCGCCGGACACACTCGCGGCGAGAATCTTCGGCTGCTTCTCAAGGCGCTTGGTCTCGGCGACGATAGGCAGGAGCGGCTCCGAACTGGTGTGGTGGTAGCGGATGTTGTAAATCATCGGCGGCTTCACGCCGGCCTGAGTGGGCTTTACTCTTCCGCGCGCGATCCCCGACATGATCTCCGCGGCCTTCAGTCCGCGGTTCTTCTGATCGATGTGCGGCACTTCTTTGTAGGTAACGAGCGCGGTCGACAACTTCCACATGTCGGGCGCGATATTGGCGTGAAAATCATGCGTGACGACGATAGGAAAATCTTTCCCGAGTGCCGAACGCAGGCGCTTCATCACCTCCGGGTCGCCGTGCGGATATGTTTCAGTGACCATCGCGCCGTGGAGGGCGAGCAGCAGTCCATCGAGTTTCGGCGCCTTCTCCAGGCGGTCGATGATCTCGGCGGTGATCTTGTCGAGCGCATCGTTCGTGACCGGCCCGGCGGGAACGGCCTGAGCCATCAGCGCGGGATAGATTTCGAAATCGTAAAGCTTCGCCCCCGCGATATAGCCCGCAACCTCGTGATTGCTCTCGGCCCACTCGCGCACGATTTCGTCGCCGCGCCGAATCATGAAATCCTTGAGTGCCGTCGGAGTGGGGCTGAAGGAGTTCGATTCGTGCGCCATGCCGGCGATGGCAATGCGGGGACGCGAGGATTGCGCGCAGACAATTCCATAAGCGGCCAGGAACAACATGACGATTCGCATGGGTCGATTGTATCGCGGTGGGCGTGGGGCAGGCGATCAAAAGGCGGGCGGCAGCAACGTGGGATTTCGCCCGAGCGTTTTTCAGCGGTTTCGAGCGTCTTCGACCCGGGCTTCGTCCGCGGCGAGGACGGCAGGCCACGAACCCCGATGGCCTGCTCCACCATCCGCGTTCAGGTCAATCGAATGGCAACGCTTGCGCAGGGCGTTCGATGGCAAGGAGCTTTTCCTTGACGGGTAATCCGCCGCCAAAGCCCGTCAGCTTTCCGTTCGACCCGATAACGCGGTGGCACGGAACCACGATCGGGAGAGGGTTCGCTCCATTCGCAAGCCCGACCGCGCGTGACGCCTTCGGATTTCCGATTCGCCTTGCCAGTTCTCCGTAGGTGATGGTTTCACCGTATGGAATCTCGCGCAGACGTTCCCAAACGGCGAGTTGAAAGGCCGTGCCCTTGAGAATTAGCGGGAGTCTGAACTCGCGCAACTCGCCCGCAAAGTAAGCTCCCAGTTGCCGTTCGGCTTCCTGAAACGGCCCGCGATCTTCGACCCAATCCGCTTCGGGCGTCCTTGCCGTGTGGCCCGAGGGAAAGCTGATCAGATGCAAACCGTCGTCCGCTCCCGCCAGGAGAAGCCTTCCCACGGGCCCTTCGAGATAGCTGTAGCAAATCCGTGCCATACCTTATTCCGCCTCCTTCTTTTCCATTTGCCAGAGATGCATGGCCGCATACGCACGCCAGGGACGCCATGCCTCGGCGCGCCGCTCCAATTCCTGCGCCGACCGAGCGCCCGCCGCGCGAAGCAGCCCCAGATCGCTTGAAGGGAACGCATCCGGGTCGCCAAGCGCGCGCATTGCGACGTATTGGGCGGTCCACTCGCCGATTCCCGGCAGTCCACGAAAGGTACTCAGAAACGCAGTCGTGTCCACCACGCCGTGAAAGCTCAACGTGCCGTGATCAACGGCCTGCGCTAGAGAGCGGATTGAGGCCGCGCGCGCGCCGGTGAGACCGATGTCTTTGAAGTCCCCGGCGGCGAGCTTCCCTGGCTCGGGAAACAAATGAGTGAGGCCGGTCTCCGCTTCGACGGAGGTTCCGTAGGCGCGAACAATCCGTCCGGCGAGCGTGGTGGCCCCTCTCACTGTTACCTGCTGGCCGAGAATGGCGCGAACGGCGAGTTCGAAACCATCCCACGATCCCGGAACGCGCCGGCCGGGCTGCGCCGCCGCGAGCGCTCCAAGGCGGCCGTCGATCTCATTTGGGTCCGCGCCCAAGTCGAAGAGTCTCCGCACGCGCTCCGCGATGCCGGCAAGGGCTCGTGCCTCCGGAAAGCGCACGCGCAACTCGAGGGCATCTCCTTTCGGCGCGGGCCGGACGTCGATTGACCCGGATTTACCCTCGACCGAAATGGTGCGCCGGTACGATTCGGCCGACACGGACTCGACTCCCGGAATTGCTCGCGGGGCGAGAAACGCGAGCAAGCCATTCCAGTCAAACGGCGGCCGAAAACGCAGGCGCAAAGAATAGCGGCCTGGTTCGCCGGCGGTGGATACAGCGTTCATCCGCCGCAGTTCGGTCGGGGTACGCCCGTACATCTTCAGAAAGGCTGAGTTGAACCGGCGGAGACTGCCATATCCGGACGCCATCGCACCTTCGGTGAACGGCAGTCGCGTCTCGTCGATCAGCCGCTTGGCAAAATGCACCCGTCTAGTCTGCGCCACGGCGACGGGAGCTGCGCCTAAATGATCGAGAAACAGGCGGCGCAGGTGGCGCGATCCGATTCCGAGGCGGTCCGCCAGTTGGTCGACGCCGCCGCCATCGAGCGCGCTTTCGCCGATCAATCGAAGCGCCCGGGAGACTGTCGTCGAAGTTCCCAGCCAGGCTGGAGTGCCGGGTGACGCTTCCGGACGGCAACGCAGGCAGGGGCGAAACCCGGCTTCGGCCGCGCCGGCTGCCGAGAGAAAATAGCGCACGTTGCTTTCTTTGGGCGACGGCGCGGGGCACACCGGGCGGCAGTAGATTCCCGTGGTGCTCACGCCGATGAAGAAGCGCCCGTCGAAGCGCGCGTCTCGCGAACGCCGGGCCTGCTCAAATGCGTTCCGGTCGAATTCCATCACAATCCGACTGTAACCGAATTCGCGGAACGCGGCTAGCCGTTTTCGGACATGAATGGCGGCGGTACGGAATGCACCTGAAACGCGCGAAACGCGCTTCAAAGCAGGTGGCCGTCCGGCCGGAAATGTTATCATTACGCGGGACGTTCCCAATGATGAGAAAAATCGCTATAGTGAGTTTGCTGGCGGCGGGTTCGGCTTTCGCGGCAAGCATCGCGATCGGAGGCGATTCGCGCGTCGACCCGTCGCGGTTCCGGATCACGGAATTCGCGACTGGCCTGAACTCGCCCTACGGGATGCAGATGCTCGGCGACGGGTCGCTGCTCGTGGGCGTGAGTCAGGGGTTCTTTGGCACGCCAGGCAATCTGGTCCGATTCACCGATACCAATCACGACGGGGTTGCTGACGGTCCGGGAACGGTGGTCTTTTCGAACCTGCCGCGGATCATGACTTCGGTTCGCCGCGCGGGTGATCTGGTCCTGACAATGTCCGACAACGGCGGGCAGCCGGTAATTTCGGTGCTTCGGCCCGACGCGAACCCCTCCGCTACTTACACGAGCCTGGGCAGCATACAGTTTACGATGACGGCAGGTTGGTGGCACACGGCGTACACCATGGCGGTGCGCGACACGCCAGGCCTGCCCGGTTCCTACGATGTATTCTTCAACGTCGGCTCGCAACATAACATCGCGCCCACAACTGGCGCGGTCACCACCAGCGGGCTAGTCTCGGGAGCCTTGCAGGGCGACTCAATCTTCAAGTTCTCGGTGTCGAATACGGCGGGTACGCCTTCCTTTTCCGGCTACACACAGATCGCGCACGGGCTGCGGAACGCGGCTGGAATCGTGGTGCAGCCGGGAACGGGCGATCTGATTTTCACGGACAATGGCATCGACGGTTTGGTGAATGTCAATGAGCCGTTGAGCGCGGACGAATTGAACCGAATCGCATCTGCGGAAATTGGCGGGGCCGTCGAAGAATTCGGATTTCCCGACGACTATGTCACCTATCGCACGGGCGCAATCATGGGGGGAACGCACATTCAGCCACTGGTGGCGTTCCAACCTCTTGGCGATCCCCAGACGGGCTCGGAGAGCGAAGGGCCGGCGGAGATTGCCTTCGCGCCCACGGGATTTCCCGGCGGGCTGAATAACGGAATTTTTGTCGGTTTTCACGGCAGAGGCTCCCTAGCCGGGGTCGCAAACGAAGAGAACCCCGTGGTCTATTACGATTTGACAACTGGCGAATATTTTCACTTCATCGACAACAACCAACCAGTGGGCCACATCGATTCGTTGCTTGCCACCTCGGACTCGCTGTTCCTCGCCGACTATTCGAGCACGGGCTCCGGGACGCCGGGCACGGGCGTGATCTATCAGATACAGGCGCTGCCGGTTCTCGCGCCGGAGCCTGGGGCGCGCGGATTGGCGCTCCTGGGACTCGCCGCTCTGGGTTGGCGATGGCTTTGCGGAAAACACCTTCGGAAACAGGTGGATGTACTGCTGTAGAATGCGAAGCCCTTCGATTTCTCGCGCCGGACCTGGGGGCCAGCGCGCGCCGGCGCGTGAACCCGCCGCGCCTGTTGCCCGGAACAACCGGTAAGGGCGGGGCTCGCGAGCGCACAGTGTTCCATCCCGCCGTCAACTTTCCCTTTAACTCGCGCAGCCCGCAGGCACCGTCGCTTACATCAACTCCGCACCCGTTGACCGCGACGCAGATGACCAATGCAGTAACATCACCGGTCCGCCTTGCCTCCTAGGCAGCTTCCTGCCTGCTGTTCAACTGGCCGCTGGAGAACGGCGACCTCAACCGCTTCCTGGTCCGTTCCGATTCCCAGATAGAGGCGCCGCCCGTGATTGCGCGTCTCAGGCTAATCCTCGGCCGGAGCCTTCTTGCCCTTCGGCTTCGTGATGACCTTGCCGATGCCCTTCTTTACCGTCGTGCCGGTCTTTTCGGCGGCATCCCTGGTCACTTCACCCGTTTTCTCCGCACCCCTCTTAGCGCCATCGCGCGTGGCTACCGCCGCGTCCTTCGCCGCGTCGCCGGTCTTCTGAGCTCCCTTCTTAACGCCTCTGCCCGTCGCGTTCGCCGCGGCCCTGGTTTTCCCGCCGGCCGTTTCCCCTGCCTTCTTGACGCCTTTGCCCGTGGCGACCGCAGCGTCTTTCGTCTTTCCGGCGGCTTTGTTCAGCGCGCCCGTTTCTTCCTGAGAGGCGGCCAGGAACGGAACCGTCAGCGCCAGCGTCAGCGCAATACTCAGCGTCTTGTTTTTCATGCTGGAATCCCTAAATCCGCCGCGCGGAGCGGCGACATTACATAGTGTGGACAATAACGCGCGATCATCCCCATCGCGAGTTCGGCGCGCCGCACGCGCTCGCGCGAATAGGATACAACCGTGTTCTCGAGATGCGAACCGCTCGGATAAACATCCGCGGAGTTTCGGAGACCGAACTTCAGGTAGATCGGCGCGGCCACGCGGATCAACTCCGGAATTTCGTAGTACCGGATGAAACCGCCGATGTTGTCGGGCGCCTCGACGTAAAAATCGATGGGCGTGCCGATCGCCGCGCGAATCCCTGCAATCTGAGGTATTGAGAGGTCGGATGGGATGTTGATCGTCGTCGCTCCGAGGTCTTCCTGAAGCCGCGCACTCGCGGGATTCGCGGGCGCCATCATGACCGAGGTCTTGATCACCAGATCGCCGGGCAACTCGCCGGCCGCCTTCATCTTTCCGATGATCTGAAGGATGCCGTAGTCGGACACGAGCACGCTTCGCAGGCCGAGTTTGACGGCGCGCCTGGTATCCTCCATCGCGTAGATGAGTTGATCCGCGCCACGCAGGCTGAGTCCGAGGCTCCTGCCCGCGGGTGCAAACGCCTGCGCGCCCGTGTCGAACGTGGCTCGCGGACCAATAAAGAGATTTACCTCGATTCCCGCCTCGCGTCCAATGGCGAGCATTTCGGAAATCTCGCCGTCAGTCATCAGCATGATCCCGCTGCCTTGGCTTACACGATGCACCGGGATCTTGCGGACTTCCGCTTCGCGCAGCAATTCCGCGAGCGCGCGCGGCCCTTCCGTACTTGGAATTTCAATTCGATACTGACCGCCGTCTGGGAAACGCTTGCCAGACGAGGAGCAATCGCGCTGATCTCCCTCCGGTAAACCCATTTCCGCAAGAAATCTCTTGGACTCTTCCACCTGAATTATGCACGAAAAAGCCTTCGGCGTCGGCTCTTCGTCGGCGCTGCGTGATCCTCGCGTGACCTTTACGATTGGATTGACTCTATTTCTCGCCTCCTCCTGATTCCGTTTCCTCGACCGCCGTCCTCTAACCGCTTCTCCTTCAACCCCTACGGCTAGTGCATGATTTTCTATGCACGGCGGGTGACCCCTTCGTTTCAGCACAGCGCCGGGTGCATCACCGGG
>SYKU01000198.1 GCA_005808865.1 Acidobacteriota bacterium | reverse complement strand
TTTGGGTGACCTCGATTGGGGTGGGTTGGCGAAGCGCGAACTCCGCCAAATTCCAGTTTTACCCCATGTTTATGGGGTCATCCAAATGGTTGGGCGCGCCTCAACCCTCACGGGTATGGCGATATGATGCATTGGTCAGGTCAAAAGGAGAACGAGTTGGTTCAAAAGGAAGCAGTGATACGCGAAGTCCATGAAGCCGCCGAGCAGCGGCTGGCGATCATCGAGAAATGGGAGATGATGCGCAAAGGGCCCGCGGAAGTTTGATTCCCGAAGGTGAGGGGAATGCGGCGGTCCGGCTCAGCCGCGTGTTACCTTTGAATTTCCATGGCGGACAACAAACTCAGTGTAATACCCCTCGGCGGACTTGGCGAGTTCGGCATGAACATCATGGCGTTGCGCTACGGAGACGACATCATCGTCCTCGACGCCGGTATGATGTTTCCGGACGACGAACTGCTTGGCGTCGACATCGTTACGCCGGACCTGACGTACCTTGTCGACAACCGCAGCCACGTGCGCGCGCTTATCCTGACGCACGGCCATGAGGACCACATCGGGGCGGTCCCGTTCTTCCTCGCGGAATTGAACGTACCGATCTACGGTACGGCGTTCACGCTGGCGGTGGTCGAAAGGCGGCTCGACGAGCACGACCTCGAAGAAAAGCCGAAACTGAATATCGTAAAGCCTAAGCAGATTGTCGAGATCGGGCCCTTCAAGATCGAGTTCATCAACGTCACGCACTCGATCGTCAGCGCAGTCGCCCTCGCGGTTACGACGCCGCTAGGCGTGGTGATGCACACGGGCGATTTCAAAGTGGACCCGACGCCGATCGACAACGAACTGTTCGATCTGCACACGTTCGCCGATTACGGAAAGCGCGGCGTGCTGCTCCTGCTTTCGGATTCGACCAACGTCGACCGGCCCGGCTACACCGAATCGGAGCGCGCGGTGAGGCCGCGCCTCGAGGACATTTTCAACCGCGCCGAGCGCCGCGTGGTGCTCTCCTGCTTCAGTTCTTCGGTACACCGGCTTCAGACGATAATCGACCTTTCACGGGAATTCAAGCGCAAGGTCGCATTCATCGGGCGGAGCATGACATCGGTGAGCGAGATCGCCCATTCGCTTGGACTGTTGAGCATTCCCGACGGCGTTCTGGTGAGACCGCAGGACGCAATGTCGTTGCCGGCAAGCAAGGTGACGCTGATCGTGAGCGGAACGCAGGGCGAGCCGATGTCTTCGCTGTCGCGTGTGGCGGTTGACAATCACAAGCACGTCTCGGTTGAGCAGGGCGACGTGGTGGCGCTCAGCTCGCGCATCATTCCCGGCAACGAGAAGAGCATCTTCCGGATGATCGATCATCTTGCCCGGCGCGGCGCGGACGTGATCTATGGCAACATGAATCCGCCTCTGCATGTCTCCGGCCATGCGAGCGCGGAGGAGCTCCGCCTGATTCTGAACCTGGTTCGGCCGCGGTTCTTCGTGCCGATTCACGGCGAGTACCGGCAGATGGCGAAGCACGCGCGTCTCGCGGAGCATCTGAAATCGGCGGGCCTTGAGGAGAGCTTCGTTCTCGAAACGGGGGATACGCTGGTTATCGATGGCCGCGGCGCCAGGCGGGGCCCGCAGGTTACGGTCGGGCGGGTTTGCATCGATTCGGGAACCATTGACGAGGTTGTGGAGGACATCGTCATTCGCGATCGCAAACATCTGTCGGAAGACGGCATCGTGCTGCCGATCATAGCAATCAACAAGCATACCGGGCGCAGTGAAACGCTTCCGGAGATTGTGAGCAGGGGATTTTCCTCCGCCGAAGACGGTTCGGATCTCATGATGGCCGCGCGTCAGGTAGTGGCTAAGACGCTCGAATCCTCGTCGCTCGAGGAGATGACGGACTGGGGCGTAATGAAGGAGAAAGTCCGGGCGGACCTCAAGCGGTACATCGTGAAACACACGTCACGCAGACCGCTGATCATGCCGGTGATTTTGGAAATCTGACATGACCGTCGCGCCGGCGTACGTCGAGGACGCCTCCGGTTTCCGCGGCCATGCCGAGCGGGTGCTTGTACCGCTAACGGAAGCCGAACTCCTCGACATTTTCCGAGAGGCTTCCAGTGGGGCGATCCCTGTGACGATCGCCGGCGCGGGCACCGGCGTCACGGGTGGCCGGGTGGCACAAGGCGGCTGGGTGATCTCAGTGGAGAAATTCAATCGCCTCGAAGTCCATCAGGGCCGTGCCATCGCCGGACCGGCGGTGCCCCTTGCGGAACTGCACGCGGCGTCGGCCAGGACAGGCCAATTCTACGCGCCTGACCCCACGGAGACCGCGGCGTCGGTTGGCGGCACGATCGCGACTAACGCCAGCGGTTCACGCAGCTTCCGGTACGGCGATACGCGGCGGCACATTCTACGGTTGCGAACGGCGCTGATGAACGGGCGGATCATCGACGCCGCGCGCGGGGACGCGATCGATTTCGAGGTTCCGGCAATTCGCCAGCCGCAAACGACGAAACATACCGCCGGATATCGGCTCGCGCCCGGCATGGACTGGATCGACCTGATTACCGGTTCCGAAGGTACGCTGGGTGTGGTTCTCGAAGCCGAACTGCGCCTGCTTCCCGCGCCAAGGGATTTGCTCGCGGGCGTCGTGTTCTTCGATGGAGACGAACGGGCGATCGACGCTGTCGATCAATGGCGCGGGGCCGGACCGAGGATGCTGGAGTACTTCGACGGACCGTCGCTGGACTTGCTGCGGACGAAGTTCCCCGAGGTGCCGCCGGGCGCGCGGGCGGCGGTTCTGTTCGAGGCGGAACTGGCTGATCCAGGCGATGAAGTGATTGAAGCGTGGCACGAACGTCTGGTCGAGTCGCAGGCGCTGATCGAGGCTTCCTGGTTCGCTACTACAGCCACCGACCGCGACAGGTTCCGCCGCTTCCGCCATTCTTTACCGGAACTGGTCAACGACAAAGTGCGGCGGAACGGGTATATAAAAATGGGGTCGGACTATGCGGTGCCGATCGCCCGGAACCGCGAAATGCTGGCGGTTTACCGTCAAGTGCTGGAGCGGCATTTTCCGGGGCGCCACGTGGTTTTCGGACATATTGGCGACGCGCATCTGCACGCGAATATCCTGCCGGCATCGGATGCCGATTTCGCTCTGGCGAAAGACGTGATGACTACGCTTGCCCGCGAGGCGCGTTCGCTCGGCGGCGTCGTGTCCGCCGAACACGGGCTCGGCAAGCGCAAGGCGCACCTGCTCGATCTCCAGTACGAGCATTGGGAAATCGAAGCCATGAGAGCGGTGAAGCGGCGGCTCGATCCGCAGTGGCTGCTCGGCCGCGGCACGCTGTTTACCGCGCCGCCGCCGAGTTACAACGCGAATCAGACGTATCAATGGAACTACGACAACGCGCCCGCCACACCACAACGGCTCGACGTCCCCGAATGGCCTGGCACATGGGACTTCTGCGGCATTCCGTGCCGTTCACCGATCGGGATTCCCGCGGGACCACTGCTGAATAGCCGGTGGATTCTTTACTACGCGCGCCTCGGTTTCGATGTCCTGACGTACAAGACCGTGCGGTCTCGCGAGCGAGCATCGTTCGATCTTCCGAACCTCGTTCCGGTCGATGAGGGGGCACTTTCGAAATCGTGGGCAATATCGTTCGGGATGCCGTCGAAGGATCCGGCCGTCTGGCGCGAAGACGTGGCGCGCGCGCGCGGGGGCCTCTCTGAAGAGCAGGTGCTGTCGGTGTCAGTGGTCGCTTCGCCTGAATCTGACTGGAGCCTGCAACAGATCGCGGATGATTTTGCGCGCTGTGCCCGCTGGGCGGCCGACTCGGGCGCTCAGGTCATTGAAGCCAACCTTTCCTGTCCGAACGTCTGCACGAAGGAAGCCGGATTGTACCTGTCTCCGGAGGCTTCGGGACGCGTGGCCGGAACCATCCGCGACGCCGTACCGGAGTTGCCGCTTGCGCTCAAGATCGGTCTGCTGCCGGGACCGCGGGAAGCCGAGGCGCTGGTCGAGGCCGTGGCTCCCTATGCTACGGCCATCAGTACGGTGAATTGCATAAGCGGGTGCGTGCCGGGGTATTTTGGCGGCGAAAGCCGCGGCATCGGCGGCGCGTCGATCGGCCCACGGTGTCTCGAAGAGCTGCAAATGCTCGCGCCCATTGCAATGGGGCGTGTCCGTATGATTGCGGTAGGCGGCGTATCGAGTGCCGGCGATGTGGGGGTCCGTCTCGCCGCCGGGGCGCATCACGTTCAGATTGCGACCGCGGCCATGCTCGATCCGCATTTCCTTTCGCGGAAGTGAACTTTTTCGGGCCTCGCTGCGTCTTTCCGTTGATGTCACATCAACCTTCGATCGCGCAGCCAATGGTCAAGGGTCTGTTCGCGGCCAGTTGTCTGCTCTCACTGGTTTCCTGGTACACCACCCAGCAGGGGATGGCGTTGTACCTCTCGGTCTGGTTTTCGCTGTTGGCCTCGCTTGGAGTGCAGACGGCGCTCGTACTGGTCGCGTGGCTTATCGGATTCACGAAATCGAGGCGGGGCTTGCTGATCGCCGTTTACGCTGTTACGGCGATGGTTTCGGTGGCTTTCTCCTACGTGAGCCTGTACACCTGGTTCTCCGCGCGGGAGCGGCCGGCCGCGGCCCAGCGGAAGCTGTACGATACGCTGAACGACGCCACAGGCGCGACCCAGGCGCTAGTCAACGCCGCCCTCGGCGAGAGCCGCAAGCACGTCCTGGCGCTTGAGGAGATGACCGTCGCGGAGAAGTCCCACGGGTACATCTCGCGCAGTCAGGACGCCGACCCGTACCTGGATAAGGTCCGCGGGGCGGTGGGACGGGAGGCGCGGACGTACGACGGTGCTTATAGAGACGGCCCTGGGACTGGTCTGCGCTACACGGCGTTTGACCGGTACACGAAACTGGCGAAGGAGTCGTCCGCACGTCTCGAAGCGGCGGAAAGGTCGCTTACGGCTTTTCGGGGAGCGCTAAAGCCGCTCGACTCGACCGAAAGCCAGTTGCGTGCCTTCCGGCAGGTATACGACGCAATCCCGTGGAGTGACGTTGAGGAAGCTACCCATGCCGCGCGCTTCGACAGGCCCGCCGTCCCGGCGTACGCCGATTTCGTCGACCATTCCGCATCGGGCCAGGAAGACCTGCTCCTTGCTTTCGAGGAGCTGTTCACCGCGCCCACGGGCCGCCACGCGTTCTCCTTCGCGCTGGCGGCCTTCATCGATGTCATTGTTTTCCTTCTGGCGTTTGCGTCGGGGCCACATTTTTCGGGCAGCGCAGGGCAGCGGTGGGTCTCAGCTTCCGCGGCGATCGATTCAGTGGACACGCAGGTCTTTACGAGCGGTTTCCTTCGAAAGCTTACGCCCGGGGCGCGGGGCATCGCCAGTGTCGAGGCGCGTATTCTCACGCCGGGCGAGCAACAGTTATGCCTTCTCCTCGCGGCCAGGAAACTGGCCATCGCGGATGAAAACGCGGACGGTGTCATCTACCGGATCGACCACGCCGCCCACGAGGAGCTACTCGAATCGCTAAGCACGCAGCGATTTCCGTTGCGCGCGGCGGCAAGTCGAGCGACAATGTAGGCCAGTCCTTGAGGCGTTTGAAACGGCTTCGCCGGATGCCGGCATGATTCCCCGTGCGCAGCCCCGGAGACCTAAGGTTTCCCTCCCATGAGCGGCCGGTTTGACGACGGTGTAGAATCGATGTGATGCAACGCCGAAATTTTCTATCCATTTCGGGCACGGCCGCGGCCGCTTCGCCCCTTTTTCCGTCTTCCGCCGAGGCCGCGCAACAGGGCGGCGCGCGCAAGCGGGCCCTCATGAAGGTGGGATGCCAGAGCGGTCCACTCACCGACAAGCAGATGCAGTTTTTCAAACGCCATGGCGTCGAACACATCTGCGCGAACCCAACGGATCCGAAAGATCTTGGCTATTACACGGTCGACGAGCTGAAGCGCGCGCGCGACGTGGCAGGAAAATGGGGCATTAGCGTGGACCTGGTCCCCATGCCGTTTCTGTCGTCTTCGCACGTCGACCGGACGAAACGCGCCGGCATCATGATGGGGACGCCGGAGCGTGACAAAGAAATCGAGCTCGTCCAAACGGCCATCAAGAACGCGGCGGCGGCGGGTATTCCAGCGATCAAATATAATTTGACGCTCCTCGGCGTCCTCCGATTGCCCACTCGCGACAAGGGGCGCGGCGGCACGACGCTGAGCACATGGCGGTTCAAAGACGCGAAGAACGATCCGCCGCTCACGCGCGCCGGAAAAGTGAACGCGGACATGATGTGGGAGCGCATCACGTACTTCCTGGACCGCGTGATCCCCGTTGCGAACGAATACAAAATCCGCATGGCGCTGCACCCAAATGATCCAGGCGTGCCGCCCATCACCGGCTATCAGGGAGTGGACTGTGTTCTGGGCACGATCGAAGGGATGAAGCGGTTCATTACGATCAAAGAAAGCCCTTACCACGGCTTCAATTTTTGCCAGGGGACGGTTTCGGAAATGCTTCAGAATCCCGCGACCGAAATTCTCGACGCGATCCGTTACTTCGGCAGCCGCAAGAAAATTTTCAACGTGCATTTCAGGAACATTCGCGGGAAGCGCGATAGTTTTGTCGAGACCTACCCGGACGAGGGCGATGTCGATTTCGTAAAAGCGATCCTCGCGTACCGCGAAGTGGGTTACGACGCCATGCTGATGCCCGATCACGTGCCGCATCACGCGGACGATCCAGGCGGACTTCAGGCTTTCTCGTTTGCCTACGGCCACATCAAAGCGCTGATCCAGGCCGTGGATCAGCTCGGTTGAGCGTACCTTACATTACAGAAGGCGACGTGCGGCGTCTGCTGCCGATGGCGGACGCCGTAGGCCTGATGCGCGTGGCGTTCCAGGAATTGCAAACGGGTGAGGCCGTGAACCACCCCCGCCGGCGAATCGGACTTCCCAGCGGCAGCACTCTCCATTACATGGCGGCCGGGGATGCCAGGTATTTCGGGACCAAGGTCTACTCAACGCATCCGAAATACGGCGCGAACTTCTGGTTCCTGCTCTTCCGGACGGCGGACGCGAAGCCCCTGGCGATCTTCGAAGCGAACGCTCTGGGACAGATTCGCACCGGAGCCGCGAGCGGCTACGCGACAGATCTGATGGCGCGTCACGATGTGGACGACGTCGCGGTCATCGGGAGCGGTTTTCAGGCTCGAACGCAAGTAGAAGCGGTGCTCGCCGTGCGCTCTCCGCGGAGGGTCCGCGTTTGGAGCCGCTCCGAGGAGCGCCGCAAGGCGTTTGCACGTGAATGCAGGGATATGTTCGGCATTGAAGTGCTGGCCACCGCGACCGCGGAAGAGTCCGTGCGAGCCGCCGGAATCGTGATCACTGCCACGAACGCGAAGGATCCGGTGGTGGAAGATGCCTGGATTGGACCTGGAACGCACATCAACGCGATGGGATCGAACCAGGCGACCAGGCGTGAACTGCCCTCTGAGCTGGTTCGGCGCTGCAACCCGATCGCGGTTGATTCAATCGACACGGCTCGCATGGAATCGGGAGACCTGCTGATGGGATTAGGAGAATCGGACTGGTGCAGGGTTATCGAACTGAAAGAGGCGCCGAAGCGCACGGATCAGGAGTGCATCTCCCTGTTTAAGTCGCATGGGCTGGCAATTGAGGATGTCGCAGCAGCCGGTTTTGTTTACGAGCGCTTATCCTGAGTGCAGTTTTCCGGTCGCGGTGAGGGTCTTGAATTCCAGAGTGTAGTGCAGCTCCAGACGGAAAAGGCGACCTTCGTTCCCGGCCACCGATCCGGAAATCCGTCCGAGAGCCGCGTTCCCTTGGCGTTGAACAGACCTCAATCGGCACCCCCCATCCCGGGAATCATAAGCCATTACCATTCGCCAGCGCGCGATGGCCAAAGGCGAATGGGGCCGGCGGGCTGTCGAAGCTTGTTCCGGGTCTGCAGGACAACGCCCCAGGGTTGGATGCGGTACAAGAATCATCCGGATGCGCGGATCCGCCGGAAGTTTCGAGCCGAGGCGCAGGCGTTGAAGTGGAGCTACAGCGGCCTGTTGTGGGCAATGGACCGAGTCCTCAGGCCCACGAATGAACGCGTGGCAGGCATGATTCGGGCGTTGAGCCGCGAGCTGCGGCGGGAGCTCGGGCTCATTTCCAGGCTGCCAGAGTGGTCGCTTGGGCCGCTAATGCCGGCAACGGCGAGACGTGAAGCGCGCCGGCTGGCCGAAGGCGTAACGTACGAGCCGGGGACAATTGTGGAGCGGACGAACTGGCAGGCCATGGAGATTCGACCGTGATTGTTCCCCAGGCGGACTAACCGCACGTGGAACCGTGGCGGTGGGACAGGCCATCGCCATGTGTGGCCCGTCATTTTCGTGGAAGAAGGCGGCAGAAAAAACGATCGTATGCCCCACCGACCGCCTGCCCTTCCACGCGCAACTGAGCCTGTAACTCCCGCGGCGCGGCGGAATTGAACTTCGCGTCGCGGTCCATGTCAGCCGCAATTACGCCGGCCCTCGCGAGATGCGTGATATTCTATTCGTCGGCGATCGTGCAGAGACCGCTGTGATTTGTCTCTGTCCGAATGAGATATCCTGTGTTCTTCTCCCGGGCTTCGACAGTAACGCCTGGCACGCCAGTGGGGTCCGACGCGGCTCCCGTGATGGCTGCGAAGGTGCTCTGCCGAAACCGGTGACGGCGATCAGGAAGGCGGGCACAAAGAGGAAAAGAAGCCGGCGATGCATTCGAATGGCTTCTAAATGGCAGGCGACAAAAAACGATTGTCTTGCGCCACCGGCTGCCCGATTATGGGAGGAGCGGCAGTTTGAGCGGGAAGGAGGTCACGTGGGACGATATCGGGAGAAGATGAACCTGGCGTGGCCGATGGTACTGCTGGCATGCCTGCCGGCGACGCGGGCGCAGGATCGACTGAACCAGTGGCGGGCCGGGCCTGCCGTCGCGCTCGACGCGAAGCTTCACCATGTGCAGGGAATCGATATCGAGGACGGCATCCTTTGGGTATCCTCCGTCGATGCCAAGGCGAACAAGGGGTACCTTGCCCGATTCGAATTGAAGAGCGGACGCCTGCTCGCGCAAGTAGAAGTGCAGGAGGGCCGGCGGATACATCCGGGCGGGATCGCTCTCGACGCCGACTCGATCCGGGTACCCGTGGCGGAGTACAACCGGCGGGGACCGACGACGATCGAGCGCCGGAATAAGAAGACGCTCGAAAGAATCGACAGCTTCAACGTCGACGATCACATTGGCGCGATCGCGGTCGGGCCGCGCGGACTTGTTGGAGGCAATTGGGATAGCGTGACTCTCTATCGATGGGATCGTGACGGCAAGGAACTGGGCCGGACGCCGAACCCGAATGGAACCGCGTATCAGGATCTCAAATTCGTGGATGGCCGGATGATAGGGTCCGGTCTGATATCGCGTGGGGAAGGGGCGATCGAGTGGCTCGATCCGGATACCTTCGCGCTGGTGCGGCGGGTGCTCGTGGGCAAGACCAGCCGCGGCATACCGTACACGCAGGAGGGGATGACGTTCCGCGATGGAACGCTTTATCTGCTGCCGGAAGACGGCCCCAGCCGCCTGTTCAGCTTTTCGGAGAGATAGTGTTATCAGGAATACGAGCGCACATGATCTGGCTGATGCTTCCCGCGGCGGCTTGCGCGACGGTGCTGATGGGTCAGGAGCCGAGTCCGGCGCTCACGCCCGCCGAGGTGGTGCGCACGCAGATCACGGCGCTCAAGAACAACGACAAGCCGAGGAAGGACGCGGGCATCGCGACGGCGTTTCGCTTCGCGTCACCGGGGAATCGCGCCGCGACGGGGCCGCTCGACCGTTTCATTCTGATGGTGAAGGGTCCGCTCTACCGCCCGCTGATCGATTTCCGGACGGTGGAGTATGGCGAGATGGAGGTGAAGGGCGACGCGGCGCGGCAGATCGTCCGCGTCACGGAAGGAGACGGCAAGACTGCTGTGTATTTGTTTACGCTCACTAAGCAGAAGGACGCGCCGTACAAGGATTGCTGGATGACGGACGGGGTGATGCGGGTGGCGGATCAAGCCGGGCCGGCGAAGATCGCGGGCATGGCGTTGAAGCGGTCCACCTGCGCCTTCACGCGCCGGGCACTTTCCTCATCGGATTCATTGCCGCCTTGCCGTTCATCAACGCAATCGTAGTAGAAGATCTTCTGCGGATAGGCAATCTTGACGCTCAGTTGGCGGAGGGCGTTCGTCGTGCTGAAGGATCGAACATGCATGAACGTCCATCCTCGCATCGCTCGATTTTGTCGTAGCTGATCGCGGATCATTCAGGAGACGTCGCATGACATTATCTTTCCTCGAAAACTCGCGAGCTCCGATTTCAACCGATGTCGTCTGGCCCCGTCGCCCGCGGCAGCGTCGCGCGTCTGCGCAGTCGAAGCGAGTGATTTCGCTAAGGATTTTTGGCCTATATTGGAGAGTATGCTCAAGCAGATGTTGACCAAGTGCCGGTTGCGAAATAGCGTTCTCAATCGGTTGCCGGTGCGGCCGGCGATCGTTTTTTTCCGCCGGCCTTCTAGCGCACATTCGGCAGGCCACAAACGATGGCCCCGACCGGGATTGGCGCCGCTTGCGCTGAGCCTGTTCGCGCACGCCGCCGCCCTTGCGGCCGACTCCTGGCCGCAGTTTCGCGGGGCCGATTCCACGGGCGTCTCGGAAGACAAAGGTCTGCCCGAAAAGTGGAGTTCCACCGAGAACGTAGCCTGGAGAGTGGACGTTCGCGGCAACGGCTGGTCCTCCCCCGTCGTTTGGGGCGACCGCATCTTTCTCACCACCGTCATCAGCAAAGAGGACAAGGAGCCGCCCAAGAAGGGCCTGTACTTCGGCGGCAATCGTACGGCACCGGCCGACGAACACCGGTGGCTCGTCTATTGCATCGACTTCAAGACCGGCAAGACGCTGTGGGAGCGCGAAGTGCATCGCGGCGTCCCGGCGTTCTCGCGACACTTGAAAAATAGCTTCGCGTCCGAAACTCCCGTCACCGACGGCGAACGCGTCTACTTCTACTTCGGTAACGTCGGGATGTTTGTCTTCGATATGAACGGCAAACCCGCGTGGTCGCAGAAATGGGGTCCGTTCAACACGCGCTTCGGCTGGGGGACCGCCGCGTCGCCTCTGCTCGACGAGGGCCGCGTGTACGTTGTGAACGACAACGACGACGGGTCGTTCCTGGTGGCGCTGGACAAGAGAACCGGCAAACAGATCTGGCGCGTGGAGCGCGACGAAAAAAGCAATTGGGCCACGCCCTATATCTGGAAGAACGGGCGGCGGACGGAGATCATCACGCCAGGCACCACGCGCATCAGGTCCTACGATCTCGACGGCAAGCCGCTGTGGCAGTTGGGCGGCATGTCGTCGATTGCGATTCCGACGCCGTTCTCGAAGTTCGGCATGCTCTACGTGACGTCTGGCTACGTGGGCGACCAGGTGCGGCCGGTGTTCGCGATCAAGCCTGGGGCGCAAGGCGACATTTCACTCAAGGGCGGTGAGACTTCGAACGCGAGCGTGGCGTGGTTCCTGCCGCAGGCCGGACCGTACAACCCGTCGCCGATCGTGGTGGGCGATCACTACTACACGCTGTTCGACCGCGGATTCCTCACGTGTCACGATGCGCGGACCGGAAAAGAAATCTACGGGAAGGTGCGAATCGATCCGGCGGCCGCGGCGTTCACGTCGTCCCCATGGGCTTACAACGGGAAGATCTTCGCGCTGAGCGAGGATGGCGATACGTTTGTGATTCAACCCGGGCCGGAGTACAAGCTGCTGGCGAAGAACACGCTCGATGAAATGTGCATGGCGACTCCGGCGATCGCGCGCGGAAGCCTGATTATACGGACGGCGTCGAAACTCTACCGCATTGGCGGAAAGTAGCGGGGCGAGCGGGCGACTGGTCAAGCAATTCCATGGAGGCGGCTGCGCCCTGAGAGCCGCGAACCGCCTGTTTGCGGCCCATGGATGGCTTGCTGTTGCCGCGCCCAACCCGCCGGAATCACAGAGCCAGACTAGCCTGAGTCGATTGAAGTGGGGGGCGGCGAAGCGGCCAGGAAAGTTCGAAACGCGGAGACAATGGGGCACCTTAGGCGTATGCCTTGTCTCCAGATTATCCAAGTTGCAGGATCTGCCTGAGGCCACCGTCCTTCGTCCTTGATTCAATGCCTTCACCGAAATCACAACGCAGGGCGGTGTCGTGCGAATCTCAGAACCGGGCGCAGGATCCAGCGTCAGCTTAACGCTGCGCCACTACTTCAGCCGTCAGCTTGTCGTCGGGGCAGGGAAAGCAATCCGGCCATGGATCCCACGCCTGGGTCCTGCTGCCAGCGGCGAACGTCAATGCGAAGACGGCGATGAGAAGTGCTTTACGGAACATGTCTGTTTCTCCCTTTCCTTTAGGTCGATAGCGGCCAGAGGCTTAACGCTGGGCCACTACTTCAGCCGTCAGCTTGTCGTCGGGGCAGGGAAAGCAATCCGGCCACGGATCCCACGCCTGGGTCCTGCTGCCAGCGGCGAACGTCAATGCGAAGACGGCGATGAGAAGAGCTTTACGGAACATGTCTATTTCTCCTTTTCCTTTAGGTCGATAACGGCCAGGGGCTTAACGCTTGGCCACTAATTCAGCGGTCAGCTTGTCGTCGGGCACGGAAAGCAATCCGGCCACGGATCCCACGCCTGGGTCCTGCTAGCAGCCGCGAGGGTGAGAGCAGGCAGCGCAATGGGAACCGCTTTTTCATAAGTACTAGATAAGGATCCTCCCTAGAAGGATCCCTTTTGGAGGTACCATTTGGCTAAAGTTGTTGTATATCTAAGAATAACGGCTTCATTCGCGTCCAGTACAAAGTTCAATATATTTTTCACTTTCAGAACAAGAGCCACGGTTCACACTCCCGGTGTCGAGATTCCGGTTGCAGGAAGCGCCAACGTGGTTGTAGAATCAGGGTGTGGTTATCAATGCGTGACGGAGGGGGGGTAGTGCAGTTTGAGCGCGGCGCGGCCTCAAACCTTTGGCGCAATACGCTGTCGCGCATTCCCACTACGTTCGGCCGGCTGGTATATCTGAATTCCCTGCGTAACGTGAACAGCGGGGCCTATGAGCACTACGGACTGTCACAAACCTTCGGGGAGGACGAGGCTGACCAAACGTTGCGTCGCAGCCACAGCCAAACCTTTTCGGAATGGCTCAGGTTCGGCCTCGAAGCGCAGAAGGCCGATCTCGACACTTACCTTTCGGCACTGGAAGGGGACCGCGGCGAAATCCTCAGGAATTGGATTCAGTTGAAGCCCTATCGCAATCTGGCGCCGGTGAAAGCGAGATCCGTCGAAATTGAATTGTACTCGAACGACTTCGAAGTTCTCCTTGAGGTCCTCAAGAACCAGTATGGCGTCGGCTCCCCTGATCGAGACGCATAGCCACGCCTGTCACCTGCCCGATCAACTCGATTTCCGCTGGATAGGCGAATATCTTCATCGCGACCATTGAGGCCGGATGGGGCTGAAGGATCAGCCGGCCATCGGCCAATGTGCACCAACTGCAAGCATAGCCTTCGCGATGCTCGAAGAAGTAGATGGGACGCTCGAATTCATTCGTCCATCCTCCAGCCGAAATCTTGCGGACGGTGTCGTCAATCAGCACGAGCGACCCCGGCTGAATGAGCGGGTACATCGACCAATCCTCCGAGCCGATAAAGCCGTAGCGCCGGCTCCTGACATCCGCGCCGCTCAGCAATGCGAGCGGCAGCTTGCCCCATCGCTGGATCATCCGGCTGAGGAAAGTGGTCCGCTTCAGGTCGAGTCCGGGATCAAGCGTTATAGGGATCTGTACTCCCTCATAGTGGTCCGTGGATCGAAAGCTGATAATATGGGTTTGTTCGTGTGTGATCTGGGCGGCGTCCGCCGGCAGCGATGCAATCGGAACCTGGTACCATTCGAGCACTTCCAGAATATCCAGCCGGTAGATAGCGCAGAGCGAGTAGATTCTATAGACATTCGGCACCAGGCCTTGGTTTTCGATCGCCGAAAGCTGGCTTAGCGCGATCAGGTACTCGGTGCTATTGTGGATTTCAGAGATTTTCTGGCTTGCCTCAACGACATCGCGAAATCGAAGATCCAACCGCTCCCTGGCACGCTTCAGTTTTTGTCCGGCGTCCATGGTAAGATCTTCTTCGCGGGTCGTAGCCCCTGTCCTTGGTATGAGTGCTGACATCGTCGGCTCCTCCAGCCCGTCGCCGAATCGGACGCTTCATCTGGATTATATCCGGTGGTAGTACTGGGATCAAGAGGTATAGGGAAAGTTTGTTCTGATTTCGAAACAGATAATGTCAACGGTGAACGTGATTGTCGGCGTAAGTGGAGCTAGCGGTTCAGTTTACAGCATCCGACTGCTTGAGCGGCTGCGCGATGTCCCGAACGCTGCCGTTCATCTGGTGATGACCCGTTCGGGAGAGAGGACACTGTTTCTCGAAACCGGAAAAAGGGGCGCAGACCTCAAAGCGCTCGCGGCGTACACCTATCCGGTTGAGGATATCGGGTGCCGCATCGCCAGCGGATCGTTCCGGAGCGAGGCAATGGTAATCGCCCCGTGCTCGGTTCACACGATGTCCGCCATCGCCTGCGGCATCAGCTCCAATCTATTGGTAAGAGCCGCCGATGTAATCCTGAAGGAGCGCCGCAAGCTCATTCTCATGGTGAGGGAGACCCCGTTGCACCTGGGGCATCTGCGGACGATGACACAATTGGCGGAGATGGGAGCCATCATTGCGCCGCCCATACCCGGATTTTACACGCAGCCTGAAACGGTCATGGATATTGTCGATCAAAGTGTCAACCGCGTCATGGATCTCCTCGGGCTGCCCGTGCCGGGAGCGCGCCGCTGGGACGGTCCGGCGGGAAGCGAAGACATGTCGAGCGCCCGTGAAAATGAGTAAGAAACTCGAAAAGGCCTCGTTTCAGGGCGAACGCGGCGCGTTCAGCGAGATAGCCGCCGCCCAATTGCTGCCGGGAGCGGAGGTGGTTCCATGCGCGCGGTTCGAGGACGTTTTCAAACGACTGAAGGACGGCGAGGTGACCGCGGCGGTAGTACCCATTGAAAACACTCTCCACGGTTCTGTTTACGAAAACTACGACCATCTCTTGAACCACGATTTGCCGATCGTGGCGGAGACCCGCGTGCGCATCGTTCACAACCTGATCGCCGCACCTGGGGTCAGGTACAAGGACGTCAAGAAGATCTACTCGCATCCGGTGGCGCTGAACCAGTGCCTGAAGTTCTTTGCAGCCAACGCGGAGTTCGAGCGGGAAATTTTCTACGATACGGCAGGCAGCGTCAAGATGGTGATGGAGCGAGGGCTGCGAGACGCGGCAGCCATCGCTTCGGCCGCCGCCGCCGGGATCTACGGCGCGCGCATCCTCCGGCGTTCGATCGAGGATGACCGGGAGAACTTCACCCGGTTCTTCCTCCTAAGGCGGCCGGAAGCGGCGTCGCGGGCGGCCAGGAAACCCCGCGACGGACATGTGAAATGGAAAACGTCGCTGGTTTTTACGACCCGCGACTCTCCTGGCGCACTTTTCCGCTCGCTCAGCGCGCTTGCGCTACGCGATTTGAGTCTTACCAAGATCGAGTCACGCCCGTTGCGAGGCAAGCCCTGGGAGTACCTGTTCTATGTCGATTTCCTGGGCCACATAGACGACCCCGCTCCCAGGAATGCGATTAGCCATCTCCAGGAGACCTCGGACTTCCTGCGAATTCTGGGCTGTTATCCGGAGTGCGGCAGGATATAGCCGATCGTTCCTGTTTCCCCCCACAGTTCTGACATCCGTGTCCAATACCCTCGGCGCGCCGCGCAAGGCAGGCGGGGAACGTAACGGAGAGCGGCCGACGCCGGTGCTGAGTTGACCTGGTCGCGGCTGGAAGGACGCACGTGACGCATGCTCCAGGTATTTCAGGCGCGAGGCCTATATACTACAATCGTGACGAAGAAGATGCGCTACGCCATCAGACACGTTCCCTGTGACGAAGCGGAATTTAGCTTTCGTCCTAAGCGCAGTATCTCAGCCGCGACAGGAACGCGATTCCCCGCCGGAGCCTCGGGGATTTGGAGCTGTTCCTGACCGGTTTCATCCCGTTCGCGTTTCTCGCCGCCGCCGCGCTCCCGCAATTCGTGGACATGACGGCTCAATCGGGAATCGCTTTTAAGCACGAAGCCAGCCACAGCGCGGAAAAGTACCTCCTCGAGTCCATGTCCGGGGGAGTCGCCATTTTCGACTACGACGGTGACGGAAAGCTCGACCTGTTCTTCGTCAACGGGGCCAGCCTTCCCACTATGGACAAGTCAGGCCCCCGCTACTGGAACCGTTTGTATCGCAACAATGGAAACTTCACTTTCACCGATATCACCGAAAGGGCAGCAGTTCGCGGACACAGCTACGGAATGGGCGCCGCTACCGGCGATTTTGACAATGACGGCCGGATAGACCTCTACGTCTCGAATTACGGCCGCAACATCCTCTACCGCAATCGCGGCGACGGCACGTTCGCCGACGTGACGGACCAGGCCGGCGCCGCCGCCGCAGGTTGGTCCGCAGGAGCGATGTTCGTCGATTATGACCGGGACGGCGCGCTCGATCTGTTCGTCTCCCGCTACGTCGACTGGAATTTCTCCCACAACCCCTACTGCGGCGATCGGAAGCCAGGCTTCCGCGCCTACTGCCATCCCGACCAGTTCAAGCCGGTGTCGCATTTGCTGCTTCACAACAATCGCAACGGAACCTTTACCGATGTGAGTGTCAAATCAGGCATCGCCAAGGCGCAAGGCAAGGGACTCGGCGTGGCGTTTCAGGATTACGATCGGGACGGCTGGCCCGACATCCTGGTCGCCAACGATTCCTTCCCTCAACAACTGTTCCACAACAAGCGGGACGGCACGTTTGAAGAAGTGGCCCTAGCGCTCGGTCTCGCCTACGACGACGATGGCCGAAACTTCGCCGGTATGGGCGCCGACTTCGCCGATTACGATAATGACGGCTGGCCCGATGTCTTCATCAACGCCCTGGCCAACCAGCGCTACAGCCTGTTTCGCAATCTGAAGGAGAGCTTTGAATACGTCACAGGAGCCTCCGGTGTAGGAAAGATCACCGCGCGGCACTCAGGCTGGGGCACGCGTTTCCTCGATTACGACAATGACGGGTGGGTGGATCTGTTCGTCGCCCAAGGCCATGTAATGGACAACATCGAACTTACGCAACCCGGTCTCCGCTACCTCGAGCCGCCTCTGCTCATGCGCAACGTCAAGGGGAAGTTTGAAGACGTCTCGATGGGGAGCGGAGAGATCTTCAAGACTCCACTTGCCGCCCGGGGAGCCGCCTTCGGCGACCTCGATAATGACGGCTTCACCGATGTCGTCATTAGTTGCAATGACGGCCGGCCTGTGATCCTTAGGAATCATGGGAACACAAACCAATGGCTCACCGTGAATGTCGTGGAGCGGGCGGTGGGCGCGCGCGTGAAGCTCACCGGCGAATCCGGGGCTATCCTCGAGCGCCTGGTATCCACGGCCGGCAGCTACCTCTCGGCGAGCGACCCGAGAGTCATGTTCGGCCTCGGTCAGGACCGCCGTATCCGTTCCATCGAAGTCACATGGCCGGATGGCGCGGCGCGCAGGGTGGAGAACCCGGAACCCGGCCGCATCGTCAACATCGCTCCCCGGTGACACGGGCCTGATCCACTCTATTTGGGTTGAATCAGTTTCCGGTGAATGTCAAGTTCACGCTGCGCGGGCACCGGCTGGTTCAAAGCGCGGTACGCGCGGCTCAGCAGGAAGTGCGCCGTGGGATGGTCTCGACGCCCTGAAATTACGCCTTCGAGCAGGGGAACCGCCTTCGCGGATTGGTTCGTCTGGAGATAACACTTCGCGAGCTCGGTTTGCGCCTCTGAGAATTGAGGCGATAGCCTCACCGCGTCTTCGAGAAGTGGAATCGCCGCCGCGAATTCTCCTCCTTTCACACGGATCAGCGCGCGCTCAAACAACGCAAGGTGGTTCTGGACATCGCGCGCGAGTTCCGCGGCCGCTTCCTCATCCTTGCCCTGCCGGCGAAGCACGTGACCGAGGCAGAAGTGCAGACCGGAAGTTTCGGGCGAAAGCCGGAGCGCCTCACGGTAGAACTCCTCCGCCTTCGCGTAGTCCTCGTCGTACTCGGCGCTCAAGCCTTTCGCCTGCGCCAGCCGGGCCGATTGGGGAGCCACCTGCTCCAAGCGGTTCATTAGATCGCCGGCCCGTTGTCCATACGATTCGTTAAGCCAGAACAACGAGTCGTCCGAAGCCGCGGCAGCGCGCAAGGCCGCCAGTGCCGGCGGTTTGTCCTTCAGTTCCGGACCGGCTTCAAACGCAACGGCTCGAATGTCCGTCCTTCGCATTTCGAGCAGGCCTGCATACGCTGGAAACACTTTCAGCCCAGCCTGGACCACTCCTTGCGATTCGGCCGTCTGTCCCAGTTGCTCATACGCGTAGGCCAGAAGCTGGTGGGCCTCCGGGTACCGCCGGTAGCGTACGGCTACCAGCAAAGGACCCAGCGCTTCCCGCGACTGCTTCCGCATGAGCAGGTATTGGCCCAATCGAAGGTTCGAAAGGAACGCGTTGGGATTCAACGTCAATTCCATCCGCGCGGCGGCCACCGCCTCCTCCCTGCGCTGTAGCTCCCAGAGGATCTCGGCGCGCTCCTCATTTAAACCCTTCAGAGCCGGGCTACTCTGATGGGCCATACCGAATTCGGTCAACGCATTCACCGTGTCGCCCCGTGCCAGGTGGCGATGCGCCAGATGCTGATGCCGCCGGGCGGAGCTCTCTCCGCGCGACGACAACAGGTCCGACAACTGCCGAGCCCGCCGGGTGTAGGCCTCCGCGGCCGCAAACAGAAATTCCGGGTCGGAAGAATACTTGCGCTCGATCCGCTCGAACTGCAAGATCGCCGTCTCGTAGTCGGCCAGCGCGAGGCAGGTAAATCCCAACCAGTATCGCGCCTCGTGATTGCCAGGCTCGCTCCGTAAAGTCCGTTCCAACACCACGCGGGCTTCGGTGAACTTGTTCCGCTCAAACAGGGCGCGGCCTTCGCCGAGCCACGCGAGCGCGAGGAGAAACCACATACTCATTGAAAGTATACTAAGAACCGGATGACTCTCCCGCTTCTGTTGCTGCTCCAAATATCGGGCGCGCAGCTGTACGAATCCGGGCGTTTCGCCGAAGCGCGCGACGCACTGCTGAAGGACGTTAGGTCGGCCAGGGCCACGGCTGAAACCCACTTCTGGCTGGGGTACGTCGAACTTGCACTCGGCAACAAACCAGGAGCGATCCAACCCTTTGAAGCGTATCTCAAGTCAAACCCGAAAGACGAAGACGTTCTCTATGCACTTACGAGGACGTACGCTCAGCTCGCCGAAATGAGCCTTGAACGCATCTTCGCTCTCGATCCGAACTCGGCCCGCGCCCACCAGATGCGCGGCATCCGCTTCGAACTCGAAAAGGAGTGGCCGAAGGCGATTGGCTCATACGAAACCGCACTGAAGCTCGCGCCCGAGATGCGCGGCGTCTGGTCGTCGATCGCGCGGATCTACGCACGCGAACTCAATGACCCCGCGCGATCTCGCGCCGCCGCTGCCAAAGAAGCGCGCCAGCCTTCCCCCTCGCCTGGAATCGCGCTTGTCGAGAAAAAACAGCCTCGCGACGCGTTCCCTCATCTGCTTGAGTGGCGGTCGGCGGAACCTCGAAATGCCGACGTTTATTACTACCTGGGCGAAGCATACACCGATCTCAAGGTCGACACCATTCAGCGTCTTCGCACCGTGAACGCTTCCTCCTACCGCCTGCACCAGGTCCTCGCCGAAAGTTACGCGTCCACTCATCGGCGCGAAGAAGCGATCGAAGAATACCGTGAGGTTTTGAGACTTCGTCCGGGCCTGCCCGGCGTGCAATTTGAACTCGCGCGCCTTCTCACCGATTCGGCGCCCGTGGAAGCCCGCACGCTCCTGGAGCGAGAGCTTCGGATCGATCCGGATCACTTCCTGGCGAAGAGTCTGTTGGGTCAACTCCTTGTCGCTTTGCACGAATCCGAACCGGCAGTTCCGCTGCTCGAATCGGCACTCGCCGCGCGAGACTCGCTTTCCGGGGCGCGCAAAGCATTGGGCAAGGCCCTCGTCGAAACCGGCAAGACCCGTGTAGCCCTCGAACACCTGCTACGCGTAGCTCGTGAAAATCCCGATGACGAAGAAGTTCATTTTGTTCTCGCGAAAGCCTATCGCGCGCTAGGCATGCCAGCCGAGGCGGCAAGGGAAATCACCCTCCATCAGCAGGTGACGCGAAAGTTGGATGCGCGTTAGTTCACCGCCGCGCCAGCCGTTGGTTCGCCTTCACGTTCTTCAGCGTCTCGCGGCGTCCCCCGCTGTAAACGATCTGAATCTCGTCCGCCGCTGCCGCCTCTCCGAGTCCGAAATGCAGCCGGTGATCGCTTGAACTCAGATAACCGGAAGACCACCGCGCCTCGCCGAACTGCGTCATGCCATTCGTCCGCACCGTAACGCGTGCTCCGGCCCGCGCCTCCACTGTAATCCAGTTCCCAGCCGGCTTACCCCGGTTCTCGATTAGCGCCGGCGGCGCGTCAATGTTGTTGATCAGGATGTCAAGGTCACCATCATTGTCGAAGTCTCCAATAGCGGCGCCCCTGCCGGGGAGGGGCGAGGCCAACAGGGGCCACTCGGCAAACTTGCCATCGCGCAGATTACGGAAAATCAGAGGTCTCTGCCGGTACCCCCCGCCCATCTCGGGGTACACGTGGCCGTTCACGACGAAGATGTCCAGCCACCCATCGTTGTCAAGATCCAGGAAGTTTGTCCCCCAGCCAAGAAACGGAAGCGTTGCGCGGCCCAACCCCGATGCCCAAGTCACATCCTCGAAGAAACCGTCCTTGCCACCCCGGTAGAGCGGATACGGCTGCCCCTCGAAAGTCGTCACAAAAATGTCCTGCACGCCGCGGTGGAACAGATCGCCGGCATCGACACCCATCGAAGATTGAGAGAGCCCGTCCGGAGAAAATGCCGCGCCCGCTTCCACCGCCATGTCCTTGAACTTGCCATTTCCCAGGTTACGCCAGAGCTGGTTCGGTGTATCGTCATTCGCCACATAGATGTCCGAACGTCCGTCGTTATCGTAGTCGAGCGAGATAACTCCCATGCCGTGATGCGGACCCGTTACCGTCCGGATGCCCGCCTCCTTCGACACCTCCCTGAACGTGCCGTTCCCGTTGCCGTGATAAAGCGAATGCGGATCGGACTGAAAGCCCTGCGGACCGCAGAATACGCTCTTGCCCTGGTACTGGCAAACCGAGCTCCTCTGCACCGGCCTGGAAATATCGAACTTGACGTAACGCGCTACGAACAGATCCGCGCGGCCGTCGTTGTCGTAGTCGAAGAACGTTGCGCCCGTCGACCACAGTCCCTGGGCGAGCACGCCGGCCCGCTCGGCCACTTCTTCCCAACCATTGCCCTGCTGATTCCGGAAGAGCCAATTGCGTCCGTAACCCGTGATCAGGAAATCATCCCAGCCATCGCCGTCGTAGTCGCCGACGGCCACTCCCATACCCATTCCCTTCGCGGCTAAGGGAACCTTCTGGAATGTACCGTCCCGCTGATTGCGAAACAGCCCGCAAACTGTTTCTCCGCTAACCAACAGGGCATCCTGCCAGCCGTCCTTGTCGTAATCGATCCATGCCGCGCCCCCGCCGATCGATTCGAGAATATAGTCCTTCTTCGCGCCTCCCTGCCGGTTCACGAATCCCGCCAAACCAGCCTTTGCAGTCACATCCAGCAACTCGACAGCAAAGACCGGCAGGCACCCGTACAGGACGAGAGCGAATCTAAAAATCAAGACGGAAGCCGAGCTGAATCGTGCGCGGATTCCCTTGTCCGGTGATCCTGCCAAAGTTGGGATTCGTCAGGTCCGTGATGGGATCGCCCAGATTCCGGCGATTGAACGCGTTGAAGAAGTCTCCGCGGAACTCAACCGCTCGCTTCTCGAGAAAACGGATCTTCTTCATGACCGAGATGTCTTCGTTGCGGGTACCGAATGCCCGCACGTTCGGCAAGTACACGCCGAGATTCCCGAACGTGAATGCGGTGGGCGTGGCAAACGCGGCGCGGTTCAACAGAATGTCGCCGGCCTGACCCGTCAGGCCGTTCAAGGGTTGAAAGTCCGCCCGGCCCGGACCCGTGCGGATCGGCACATCCGAAACCCGGTTCGGCCGCAGATGCCCGTTAAAGATCGGCAGGCCGTTAGGAACCGTTATCCTCAGCGGTGGCGCAGCCTGGTATTCGTGAATCGAAGCCACACCCCAGCCGCCGAACACCTTGCTCATGGGTCCGGACTTGAGCCAGGGCTTGCCTGCGCCGAACGGCAGTTCGTAGAAATAGCTCAACACCAGCCGCTGCGGCCGGTCCGTGTTCGCAAGCGACTTCTCCACGCGCCGGTTGAACTGATCCTGCGGAGGCGCCAGCGTCCCATTGGCATTGAACGCGACGTCCGTGAGTGTCTTCGAGGCCGAGTAGGAGACCAGGAATTGCAACCCGTTCGAGAACCGCTTCTCCGCCTTGAAGAGGAAGGCATGATACGTCGAATTCCCCGCCGGGGCGTTGAAAGTTGTAATGTCCTGATACTGGGGGAATGCGCGAAGAGCCTGCGACAGCGTTCCATTGAATCCCGCGTACGGCGGCGTGAAACCCGACGCCCGCACTTCCGCGGCGTTGATGTTCGAACGCAACAGATTCCCCAAGCCCAGGCTTTGCGGGTGCACTTGATTTAGCCGGACCTGAGCGTTGTTCGTAATGCCATGCGCCACGGTGCCCACGTAAGAACCTTCGAACAGAATGTCCTTTACGGTCCGCTGTACATTCATCTGCCACTGGCTCGTACGCGGCAGCCGGCCGCTGCATCCCGCGCAAGTGAGGGACGTCGACGTGTTCTGGTTGTTGGCCACGGTCGGATTCAGGAACGGCGGCGGATTCACGATGCCGGCCGGCCAACCCTGGTCTATGTTGAACACCGGCGTGATGCCGCCGTCCTGGCTCGATATTCCGATTGCCGCGGCGTAGCCTTGGAAACTCAGGTTGTTCCCGATGATCGGAGCATAAAACATCCCGTAACCAGAGCGTATGATTGTCTTCGGCGACAACTGATAGGCTAAGCCGAAACGCGGGCCGAGACCTCCCATATACGTGGTTTGAAATCCCCTCCTGTTCTTGTCGCCGAAAATCACCGCGCCCAGACGATTTCCCGCTCCCGGGTTCGGCGCCGTGGAGTCGAACTGGCTCGTTCGGCCCGCCACTTCGTACCACGGATTCTGCAGTTCCCACCGCAGGCCATAGTTCAGGGTGAGCCGCTTTGTGATCTTCCAATCGTCCTGGATGTAGGTGCCGAAGTAGCGCGAGCGTAATCCGTACGGAATGCCTCTGGAAAGCGACGCGCTATTCACAGCGCCGAGAAGGAAGGTGGCGTACGAGTGGCCGGTACTGCCTACGTTCGGCTGGCTGGTGGCGAATTGGGAGAAATTGTACGTGCCCATCTCGTTGCCGAGCGGGCGGAAGTTAAAATGGAACCAATCGAGGCGAGCGCCGAACTTGATGTTGTGCTTACCCCGGGTCCAGATCACGGCGTCCTGCAGATTGTAGTTGTCGTCGCCCTCGTAGCGGAAATCCGTGTTTGCGATTGCGCCGAAGCCTTGGCCGTCGAACGTCGAGGCGGGGAAGCCGCCGGCAAATGCGCCCGGCACCTTCAGTCCGATATCGGCCGAACTCGAGGTGGGATTGCCGAAGCGTGTGTAGCCCGCCTGGATTCGATTGGAGAGGTTGGGACGGATGAAATAGTCGTCGCTCAACACCACGTTGCGCGACTGTGGGTTGTCCACAAAACCGTCGGAAACCCGGGGAAGCGGGCCGCGTGAGTGCGTCCGGCGCGGATTCTGATAGCGCACGTTGCCGCTGAACTTGTTTTTATCTGAGATTTGGTGGTCGATCTTCACCAGGAAGGAATCTGACGGCTGGGTCGCCGGACCCACGCCAATGAAGTTGCCGGAAAGTTGCCCCGGCACGTTCGACGCCGGTATGACGTTCTGGATGGCCTTCGCGAAGCTCCCGAAGCGCGACGCGGGAATCTGGTTACCCGGAAACTGCGTTCGTTGACCGGCGGCGCCGGCGGTCAACGGATCGAAGATCGGATTGATGCGGGGGTCGGAAAAATCGCCTTGGCGCATCGCTGCCGTCGCCACGGTAGTGGTTACGCCTTGCGGAATATTGATGCGCTGGAATCCGGTGAAGTTCCCGAAATAGAAAGTACGGTTCCTGCCGCTGTAAAGCCTCGGAATGTTCAGAGGACCGCCGATTGAAGCCGCATATTCGGCCTGCCGGGTGACGTCCGGAATCCGTGCATTGTACCGGCGCGAATCCAAGATGTTATTGCGCAGCAGCAGCGTCATGTTGCCGTGAACGTCGTTTCCGCCGGACTGCGTGATCATGGTCACCACACCGCTCGACGTGCGCCCGTATTCGGCGGGCGGCACCACGGCTTCAACCTTGAATTCCGCGATTGTGTCATAGGATGGATGGGCTTGGTCAGGGCTGTTCGTTGCGGCGTTGTAGGCCACCGGCGCGCCGTCTACAAGCACCTCACTGGCAAACGCACGTCCGCCCGTGATGTTAGCCCCGAAAGCGCCACCGGTGGCGCCCGGCGTCAGTCTTACAAAGCTCGTGGGGTCGCGCAATGCGCCCGTCAACTGGAAGGGCAGGGCATTGAGCATCGTTTTGTTCACCTGATTGCTCACCGTGGAGGACTCGGGTTGAAGCAGAGGCACCTCCGCCTGCACTGTCACGCTCTCGCCCACCGCGCCCACCTGCAACGACACGTCGACGCGAAGAGTGCGGGCCGCGTCCAGCACGATCTTAGACCCGACGTGCTCTTTGAACCCCGGAGACTCCACCTTGACCTCGTACGGGCCGGCCGTGAGGGAGGGAACGTTGAAGACGCCAGCCGAGTTGGTTTCCGTTGCAGAGGCCACTCCCGTCGCTGTGTTACGGACTGTCACCTTGGCACCGGCGACAACGGAAGAGGTGGCGTCGGTAACCAGGCCAGTGATGGACCCGGTTACGCCTTGTCCGAAGACGGACGAAGCGAAAGGGATGAGTAGCAAGCACCCAATGGAGACTTTCATAGTCTAGGTATAATAGTTCCGAATTTCAGCCAAGTCAAGAGGATTAATTGGGTGGTTTTCGGATTACGTTCTTATTCAGCGCCGCACCCGCAATCGCCGCGTTCCTCGGGGGTCTGAGGAGTCCCCCGCTTGCGGCGCAAACCTCCAGTTCATGCGAAGCGGGAAGCGCGCTGTTTCGGAGCAAGGATTATGGGGCGGCTCAGGGAGAACTCTGGAAGTGTGTCCTCGCCGGGGCTCCCTCCCGCGATTCCGGATGGCTGCTGGCGCAGACATATCGCGAGTTGAAAAACTACGATGATGGATTCGCACGGCTGGGCCGCAGTCGGCACGCGGATGCCCCCGCCGTGGATCTTCTCTACATCGAGGGATTCCTCCAATTCCGTGCAGGAAAGCATCGCGAGTCCATTGACATCCTCGGCCGCGGATTCCAGATCGATCCGAAGGACTGGCGCATTCACCAGGTGTTTGCCTTGAACTACGTCGTCCTGGAAATCGCGGAGGGTGCGCTCCAGGAACTACAGGTAGCGATTCAACTCAACCCGCGGAATGCGGAACTCCACTACCAGTTGGCGCGCTTCTTCTACTCACAGAACCGCGTTACGGAGTCGGTGGAGGCCTCGGAGAAGGCGCTCGCGCTCGAACCGGATTATGCCGATGTTTACACGAACCTCGGTCTGTGCCATGAGTCGCTCGGCGAAGAATCCAAGGCGCTCCTCAACTACGAAAAGGCCGTCGAGATCACTCGCCGGTTGCAGCGCCCCGATGAGTGGCCATTTCTGAACCACGCCTCCTTTCTGATCAAGCGGGGAGAGACCGAGCGGAGCCTGGCTCTGCTGGCAGACGGTCTTGCACGGAATCCGAACTCCGGGAGGGCCTATTACCTGCGCGGTAAAGCGCTCCGGAAGTTGGAGCGCCTCGCTGAAGCCAAGCGAGACCTTGAGCGCTCGATCGCGCTAGATCCCAAAGACCCCACTCCATTTTACGAACTTGGATTTCTGTTGCGAACGTTGGGCGATTCGGCCGGATCTAAACGCATGTTTGAAAACTTCCAGACGCTATCGAAGCGGCCCCCAGCCAGACAACCCTGACCATGAATGCCGGGGACGTGCGCATTTTTCCGGTGTGGGCAGCAGCGGCGGGATTCCAGATCGCGGTTGTCAATGGCGATTCCGAATCCTGGAGCCGTCGGCAGGCAGTTGGCGAACGAAGGCCCGCACTACTTCCCGATTAGGCGATCGATTCGAAGGCGTGAGCCGGTTGACGCGGCTTGCGGCCTCATCTCACTCACTCTCCGAACGAGAGGTCTTCCGCGCATTGCATTGCAGGACAACCGGAAGAAACTCATCCGCAACTTGTTGCCCGTCCGCCGGCGCCTTCGGGCTTTCGTATTGACGCGCCGCGTTGGCTGTCGTTTCCGCGTGCTTTGGGCTCGAGCCAGGGACCTTCCAGCATCTTCACAACAGTGGAGTAACATCGAGCATCCCCTCATGATCATGCGAGCCTTGACATTCGTCAGCGGAATGGAAAAAATAGGCGGCAATGGACCTGCGAAACTATCTGTTCAGCATCCTGATTTCGTTAAGCTGCGGGGTTTTGGGCCTTTTCGGTGTCTACAAACTCTTCGACTGGCTTACACCCAATACTCTTCACTTAACAAGCTTTCTGTGATATTCTATTCTAGAGCACAGCCTCTCGTGGAGGTGACTCATGAACATCAAGTCGGTGGAATCAGCCACGTTGGCGGCGATAGA
>SYKU01000197.1 GCA_005808865.1 Acidobacteriota bacterium | reverse complement strand
CGTCGCCGCGGCAAGTGCGGCAAGCGATCGACGACTTTGTTGAAGTCTACAACGAAAAGGCAGCGCCGTTTGAATGGAAGAAGGCAGTCGTGTTCCCTTCCGGCCCCAAAGCCAAGTACTCTGACTTATGCAACTAGGTAATAGGGCTTGCTAAGGGGAAAAACCTATGCCACAATCGGTTGTGTGGCCAATAGGTGGCCAAAAAGTGACAGATCAGCCGGTCCAGTCTACCCAAGAGCCGATCGAAGCGCCCAACGGGCTGTACAACGCCCGTGTCGACGATAAAGGCCGATTGAAGCTCCCGTCCGGTTTCCAGGATTTCTTCGGGGCTTTGGCAGAGAAGAAGCTATACATAACGACAGTGGACGAAGAAGTAGGTCAGATCTATCCTATAGCAGTTTGGCGAGTAAATCGCAAGCTGTTTAATGATCTGCCGGATCCCGCCCGGGCTGCGCGGGTATCCTTTCTAGCGGATGAGTACGGCGCCGACTCCGAAATGGACGCGCAAGGGCGCATCCTGCTGCCCGTTGAATTGAGGCGCTTACTTGAGATCGAAAACCAAAATGTGAAGCTCCGCGCGTTCAAGGGTCACATCGAGATCCTGAACGAACGAGTGTACCAAAGCCGAAAGAACGATCCCGCGAGGAACGCGAAAGAGGACGCCGATGCTCTGTTCAGAGCCGGAATGCAATAGCCATGACGGAACCAGTCAGGCACGTACCCGTAATGACCGCGGAAGTGCTGGAGCAGCTTGCGATCCGCCCCCGCGGGCTCTACGTGGACGCGACGGCGGGGATGGGGGGACACTCGGCCGAGATAGCGCGGCGGCTACAGACGGGGGAGTTGATATCGAACGACCGGGACCGGGAGTCCCTGGCGCTGACCGAAGCGAACACGTCGGAGTGGGCCTCACATATAAGGTACACACAGTACGAATTTTCAAGACTCGCGAAAGCGCTCGAACCCGGCGAAAAAGCAGACGGATTGCTGGCGGATCTGGGAGTGAGCCGGTATCAGTTGACGGAGCCTTCGCGAGGCTTCTCGATCTTGGCCGATGGACCCGTTGATATGAGGATGGATCAAACCACCGGAACGACGGCGGGCGAATTGGTCAATTTTAGCGATGAAAAGGACCTTGCCAACCTGATCTACAGGCTGGGTGAGGAAAGGAGGGCGCGCAGAATAGCCAGAGCAATCGTGCGGGCACGGCCCATCCGGAGCACACTGCACCTTGCCGGTGTAGTGGCGATGGCCGTGCCCCGTACGGGCCGCCTGCACCCTGCCACCAGGACCTTCATGGCGCTCAGGATGGCGGTCAATCGGGAACAGGAAGAGTTGGATAGCCTGCTCGAAAGCGGGCCGGGGATGTTGAAGCCGGGCGGGCGAATGGTTGTGATCAGCTTCATGTCGCTCGAAGACAGGAAGGTGAAGGAGCGGTTCCGGGAGCTTGAGCGGCAGGGAAAAGGGACGATTCTGACGAAGCGTCCATTGCAGCCGTCCGAAGCGGAGATCAATTTGAATGCGGCTTCGAGAAGCGCGAAGCTGCGTGCACTGGAAGCGGCGTAAACGGAAAAGGAACAGAACATGGCAACGATATCGGGAATCAGGGGATGGGGGTTCCTGCAGGCGCAGTCCAGGGAAGCTCCGCAAGAGGTGGTGGCCAAGAGGCAGAATCCGAACCGGTTGCGGGCGATGCCGAATGAAGATCTGTACCTCTACAAGAAGCGAATCGACAACAGCCGCGTCGTGCGGCAGGCCGATCCTGAAGCGAGAGGCCGTTGCTGGTCCGCGATCGGCGCGGCGTGCGTTCTCACGGTAGCGCTAGTGAGCATGCTCGCGCCAAGCGTGGCCACGATATTGGCCGGATATCAGGTGCAGTCGCTCAAGGGGGAACAGCAGAGGCTGCTCGACGAGCGACGGCGTTTGGAAGTGGAGGAGGCCACGTTGGTCAGTCCGGCACGGTTGGAGCAATTGGCGCGACAGCGCTCGATGCAACAGCCCTCGGCTGGTCAGATCGTTCACATGGACGGCGCACCCAACGCTTCGGTGGCCCTAAACACGGTGAAGTAAAAGGAGACAGACGGCGTGGATCGTCCGACTCGCACATACGTGATCCCAGCGAGAGCCGATGCGATCCGGCGGCTGACATGGCTTGCCGTTGCACTGCTCATCTGGGCCGGAGTGATCTTCGCCAAGATCATTAAGCTTCAGGTGCTCTCTCACGAAAAGTACGCCGCGCTTGCCACGCATCAGCAAAGGCATCTTGTGGCTCTTCCCGCACCGAGAGGATCGCTCTGGGACAGAAACGGCCAGCCGCTCGCCATGAGCGCGCCCGTGGACTCTGTCTTCGTCAACCCTCTCCGGCTTCCGGACCTTGAGATCGCAGCCGATATTCTTGCGCCAATCCTGAGCCTCGACAGGGCCGAAACTTTTCAGAAGCTTCAAAACGCACTCGACAACGAGCGCGGCTTTCTCTGGATCAAACGCAAGATCAGCCGCACCGAATCGGAACGGTTGCGCAGCCTGCGTCTGGAATGGATCGAGTTTCAGATCGAATCTCACCGATACTACCCAAAAGGTTCGCTCGCGGCACACCTGCTCGGGGCGGTCGATCACGAAGAAAAAGGCAACGCCGGCATCGAACTGTCTCTTGAAAAGGACCTCCGCGGACGAGCCGGAAAAGCGCGGCTTCTGACGGACGTGCAGCGGCGCGGCATCGAATCCGAAACCTCGTCGGAGCCGGTAGCGGGACAAGACTTAACGCTCACGATAGACGAGAGAATTCAGTTTGCGGCCGAAAGGGACTTGAAGGAAGCCGTCGAAACCAATCGTTGTACGTCCGGAAGTGTCGTTGTCATGGACCCGCGCACGGGCGAGGTGCTGGCGATGGCCAGTTACCCCACGTTCGACCCGTCGAAGCCGCCCGAGCCTGGGATGGATGGATCGGAGCGCTTTAATCATGCGGTGTCGGTTCCGTATGAGCCGGGATCGGTGTTCAAGGTGATTACGCTTGCCGCCGCGCTTGAAACCACGGCGCTGACGCCGGAGTCGCCGATCAATTGCGGAGGCGGAATCCTGCGGCTGCCGGGACGAGTGATTCATGAGGCGAAGAACGGCTACGGCTCGCTGACGATGGCGCAGGTGCTCGAGAAGTCGAGCAACATCGGCGCGGTCCAGATCGGAATGAAGGTGGGCCGCGAGAATCTGCTTGACTACGTGAAACGTTTCGGATTCGGGAAACAGGCCGGGTTGCCGCTTCCGGCGGAATCCGGCGGAGTGGTGAGGCCCGTGGAGCGTTGGGGTACGACGTCGCTCGCTTCGATCGCCATGGGACATGAAGTGAGCACCACCACCGTGCAACTGGCACAAGCGGTGTCGGTAGTGGCGAACGGCGGATTGCTGGTCAAACCTCGATTGGTGTTGCGGCGCGCGCGGGGCCCGGTTCCCGTGCTGGAGCGTTCCGCCGACACGCCCAAGCGGGTGCTGAAAGCAGAAACCGCCATCACGATGCGGCAGATGATGGAAGGCGTCGTGCTGCACGGAACCGGCACGAGGGCGCGGTTGAACGGTTGGACCAGCGGCGGCAAGACAGGGTCGGCCCAAATTTTCGACCTGGCGGCAAAGCGATACACGCACAAGTACAATTCGTCGTTCATGGGTTTCGCGCCAGTGACGAATCCAGCGATTTCGGTCGTGGTCACGTTGAACGGCGCGGCCGAGTTCGGCGGCAAACTGGCTGCGCCGATTTTTCGCTCGGTGGCAACGGAAGCGCTTCGCGTGCTCGATACTCCGAAGGACCTGCCTGAGCAGCCGGAGAAAACACCGGCGCTGGCGAAAAAGGCCAAGCCGTTAGTTGAAGAGGCTGCCGACGACGATTTGGCGATCGCGGATCTCGACTCCGGCACATCGGTCCTCGAAGAGCGTGGGGACGATGGTCCACGCGTTCCAAATTTCCGTGGTAAGTCAATGCGCGCGGTCGGTGAAGAAGCGGCTGCGCTGGGGTTGCCGGTCGTATTCGATGGGAGCGGAACGGCATCCGCGCAGGCGCCCACACCGGGAAGCATTCTCCATCCCGGGGAGCGAGTCCGCGTGGAGTTCAAACGATAAAGCGATGACCGCGAGCCAGATCTTCGCCGGATGTCCACTCAAAGCTCCTTTGCCGACTGGCATCGCGGAGATGAGTGTCGCGGGTCTTGAGTACGATTCACGCCGGGTCGAGCCCGGGTATCTTTTCTTCGCTTTCCCCGGACAACACGCCGACGGACGGCGGTTCGCGTCCGACGCGCTATCGCGCGGCGCCCTGGCGGTTGTGAGCGAGTCGGCGCGTCCGGAAAGTTTGAGCTGTCCCTGGGTGGAAGTCGAACACGGGCGTCGAAGCCTGGCCCTCGCCGCGCGGCGGTTCTACGGCGCGCCCGACGAGCGCGTCGCGATCACCGGCATTACGGGAACGAACGGTAAAACGACCTCAGCTTATATTCTCGATTCGATTTTCCGGGCGGCGGGCAAAACGACGCTGGTGATAGGAACCATTGAGTATCAGCTTGCCGGGCGCACCCTGCCCGCGGTGAACACGACACCCGAATCTCTGGATATTTTCCGCCTGCTCGAACGGCTTGAAGCCGAAGGCGGCACGCACGCGACCATGGAAGTTTCCTCGCACGCGTTATCGCTCGGGCGCGTGTCCGGAATACAGTTCCAGGCCGCCGTGTTCACGAATCTGACTCGGGACCATCTCGATTTTCACGGCGGGATGCAGGAATACTTCCACGCCAAGGAGTCGCTGTTTCGCGCCGCTCCCGCGCCGCGGTTCGCGGTCGTCAACCGGGACGACGAATGGGGACGAGGGCTTGAGACACTCCCGGAAACCGAGACCATCACTTACGGCCTGTCTCAGGACGCCGCCCTCCGCGCGTCGCACGTATCGAGCTCGGCCACGCGGCTCCACTTCGAGGTGCGCTATATGAAAAACCGGTTCGAGGTGGAGTCGCGCCTGATCGGCCGCATCAACGTGTATAACATCCTGGCGGCCTGCGGAGCCGCCCTCGCGAACGGTGTAGATCCTCCAACGATCGCTGAAGGGATCGCGCGCTGCACCGCTGTCCCAGGGCGTTTTGAACGCGTCGATGCCGGCCAGCCGTTCCTGGTAGTGGTCGACTACGCCCACACGGACGACGCGTTGCGGAATACGATTGCGGTGGCTCGGGGACTTTCGCCGAAGCGCGTGATCACACTGTTTGGCTGCGGCGGCGACCGCGACCGGACCAAGCGCCCGCTCATGGCGCAAGCCGCCGCGGAGTTGAGCGATTTTGTCGTGCTGACGAGCGACAATCCAAGATCGGAAGACCCCATCGGCATCATGAACGACGCGCTTGTCGGGTTGCGCCGCAGCGACGTGCCCCACGCGATTGAACCGGATCGCGCCAAGGCCATTCGCCGCGCGATAGAAGAAGCGCGTCCAGGCGATCTTGTACTCCTCGCGGGCAAGGGCCATGAAAGGTACCAGGTCTTGAAAGACGGGACGATTCATTTTGACGACCGTGAAACGGCGCGGGAAGCTCTCCTGGAATTCGGCTATTCGCGGAGGCCGTCTTGAAGCTGACTCTTCGCGAGGCCGCGGAAGCGATGGGAGTGAAGAGTGAAACCTCCGGCGCCGCCGTATCGGGCTGGAGCGTCGACACGCGCACCCTCGCTCCGGGCGACTTATATTTCGCGCTTCGCGGGCCTAATCACGATGGACATGAGTTCGCCGCGCGTGCAATGTCGCAGGGCGCGGCGGGCGTCGTGGCCGAACACCCGATGGATGGAGCTCTGGTTGTGAGCGACACACTACGCGCCTTGCAGCGGCTCGCGGGAAAGGCCAGAACCCACTGGGGCGGAACCGTGGTCGGCGTAACCGGGAGTGCCGGAAAGACTTCGACCAAGGATGCAATAGCGCATCTGCTGGGGACGATTTTCCCGACCGGAAAGACCGTGGGCAACTTCAACAACCATATCGGCGTGCCGCTCTCCATTCTGCGTTTGCCGGACGAATCCCAGGTTGCCGTGCTTGAAATGGGGATGAACCATTCCGGTGAAATCCGCGAGTTGTGCGCTATCGCGAAACCGGATGTGGGCCTCGTGACGAACGTGGGATGGGCGCACGCGGAAAACTTCGCATCGATCGAGGGCGTGGCGCTCGCGAAGCGGGAATTGATCGAGTCCCTGCCCTCCGGCGGTACGGCGATTCTAAACGCCGACGACGAGCGCGTGGCGCGGTTCGCGGAAGTTCACGCGGGGCCGAAGGTGACGTTCGGGATTGAAAGGCCGGCTGAGGTTCGCGGCGAGGAGATCGAACTGATCGCTTCAGGCGCGAAGTTCAAGGCGTGCGGAACCGAATTTGAGAGTCAGTTGTCCGGAAAGCACGGCGTCATGAACATCCTGGCGGGGATTGCGGCCGCACGCGTCTTCGGCGTGCCCGCGTCACGGCTCGTCGACGCCGTACGGACCTTTACGCCCGGCAAGATGCGCGGCGAACAGCTTGTTCGCTCGGGCGTTCGGATTTTGAACGATTGCTACAACTCCAACCCGGAGGCGGTGCGCGCGATGGTGGACGTGCTCAAGGCCACGCCAGCCCGCCGCAGAATCGCCGTTCTGGGGGAGATGCTCGAACTCGGCCGCCTGGCCGAGCCCTTACACCGCGAGGTGGGAAACTACGTCGCGGGGCGCGGGATTGATGTGCTCATTGGGATACGCGGCGCCGCACGCCACATGGTCGATGAGGCCATGCTGGCGGGATTGCCGGGCGGCGCCGCGTACTTTTTCGATGACCCCGCGGAAGCTGGAAACTTCGTCAGCGAACTGGCGGAACCCGGTGATGCGGTGCTGTTCAAGGGCTCGCGCGGCGTACAGGTAGAAAAGGCGATGGAACGGCTTTTGGAGAGGACGGCGCCTGCGCCAGGGAAATCCTAAGATGCTATATTACCTGCTCTTCGAGAAGCTCTACTCGGTCTGGAGCCCGTTGCGCGTCTTTCGCTACGTCACTTTCCGGACCGCGTTCGCAAGCCTCACGGCGTTGTTCTTGTGCATCTTGCTCGGACCCTGGCTGATCGCGAAGCTGCGGGAATTTCAGATCGGACAACACATCCGCGAAGAAGGTCCGAAGTCGCATCAGAAGAAGGCCGGCACGCCGACGATGGGCGGCATCCTCATCATCGTTTCGGTTGTGATTCCGACCCTGCTATGGGCGGATCTGAGCAACATTAACGTGTGGATCGCATTAGTATCGCTGGTCAGCTTCGGCGCCATCGGGTTCATGGACGATCTTGCGAAAGTGCGCAAGAGACAAAATCTCGGTCTCACGGGAAGGTGGAAACTTGCGTGGCAGGTGTCGCTTGCAGGGCTGCTGGGAGCATGCCTGTTCGCCATGCGCGCAGGCGGCAGCTACTCGACGGAAATCAACGTACCGTTTTTCAAGCAATTCAAGCCCGACCTGATCATCACTTCGCTTCAGAGCAGTCCCTGGACCTACCCGCTCGCCTTCCTGCCGTTTCTGCTGTTTCTGATCCTGGTGCTGGTCGGGTCGACGAACGCGGTGAACCTGACCGACGGCCTGGACGGACTCGCTATCGGACTGATGGTCATCGCCTCCGGCGCGCTTACGGTACTGACCTATACAGGCGGGCACGCGGAACTGGCCAGCTACCTTCAACTCGCGCGCAATCCCCGCACTTCCGAGCTCACCATTTTCTGCGGTTCGATCACCGGCGCAAGCCTTGGATTCCTCTGGTACAACGCGCACCCGGCCGAAGTTTTCATGGGCGACGTAGGGTCACTCTCGCTTGGCGCGAGCATCGGCGTGATCGCAATTCTCATCAAACAGGAAGTCCTCCTGTTGTTCATTGGCGGAGTTTACGTGATCGAAACGATGTCGGTGATCCTGCAGGTTGGCAGCTTCAAATTGCGTGGCAAGCGCATTTTCAAGATGGCGCCGTTGCATCATCATTTCGAGGCGCTCGGCTGGCAGGAGTCGAAGATCATAGCAAGGTTCTGGATCGCGGGTTTGGTGATGGCCCTGTTCGCCCTCACCACGCTCAAGTTGAGGTAAGAAATTGAGGGGAGATAGCTGTTCCGGCTTTGCGGATGGAACGGTGGCGGCGGTGAGGCTGGTCATCGCCGTCCGCGGCCTGCCGCATGCGCGCCAGAAGGAAGGCGGAGAATTGCGAACGGCTGCTCCACCGGCAGGCTGCGGGTCATCAAGAGAGAACGAATGAATGTGCGCGGAGTCAGGACCCTGGTGGTCGGCATGGCGAGGTCGGGCCTCGCCTGCGTGGAACTGCTGCAGTCACACGGAGCGCAGGTTCGTGCGACAGACTCAAGACCTGAAGCTGGAGCGCCGCTCGATGGGACAGGCGTCCCCTTCGCGGTGCAAACCCCAGCCGTGTTCAACGATTGCGAATTGATTGTAGTTTCTCCAGGCGTGCCGGGCGACTTGCCGGAGCTTCAAGGGGCGCGCGGACGCGGCGTTCGAGTCATTGGCGAGGTGGAACTCGCCGGCCTGTTTCTGAAGGGGCCAGTAATCGGCGTGACGGGATCGAACGGGAAGACCACCACCACCGCGCTCACCGGACATATTCTTCGCGAAGCCGGGATACCCGTGCAAGTGGGAGGCAACATCGGCGTCGCGGTTTCGGCCATGGTGGCGTCGTCTCGCGACGATCAGTGGAACGTCCTGGAACTGTCGAGCTTTCAGCTTGAGACCATCGCGGAATTTCACGCTGCAATCGCCGTGGCGCTCAACGTAACGCCCGACCACCTCGATCGCCACAAGACCATGGCAGCCTACTCGGCCGCCAAGGCGCGGCTTTTCGAAACGCAACGCGCCGGCAGCTTCGCGGTGCTGAACGCGGATGACGCCGAATGCGTCGGTTATGCCGCGCGGACAGTAGCCTCGCCCGTCTGGTTCAGCGCCTCTCGCGCCATTACTCCGGGCATCTGGATCAAAAATGGCGCGTTGTGGTTCGATGGCGAGTGTCTGATGCCCCTCGCCGGGATCCCCCTCAGGGGAATGCACAACGCGGAAAATACCATGGCTGCTGCCGCGGCGGCAAGACTCGCGGGAGCAAGCATGCCGGCCATCGCCTCCGCTGTTCGGAGCTTTCAGGGCGTGGAGCACCGCCTCGAATTCGTGCGCAAGCTGCGAGGCGTGAGCTACTACAACGACTCAAAGGCCACGAATGTGGACGCAACAATGAAAGCGCTCGATGCCTTCGAAGGCCGCTTGTTCGTTATTCTCGGAGGCAAAGACAAGGACAGCGACTACACGGCACTGCGCGCTTCGCTTGAAAGGAAAGCGCACGCTGTGCTTCTGATCGGAGCGGCGGCGCCGAAGATTCGGGAACAGTTGCTCGCGACACTGGGCCCGCGGCTGAAAGACTGTGGAACGCTTGCCGGCGCGGTTTCAGAGGCGTATCGTGAGGCATCCGAAGGCGACACCATCCTGCTCGCCCCGGCGTGCGCAAGCTTCGATCAGTTCGACAACTTCGAGCATCGCGGCCGGTCCTTTAAGGAACTCGTAAACCGCCTGGAGGCGAGAGGTTAGCATGGCGCAACGCCTCAAGACCGACTGGATCCTCTTCTTCGCCATCCTCGCCATGGTCTTCTTCGGACTCCTGATGATGTATAGCGCGTCGTCCGTCATGGCCGAGTTGAAGTTCAAGTCCACCTACCATTTCGCGTTTCGGCAGCTCGCCTGGATTCTGGTTTCGCTCAGCCTGATGATGCTCCTGAAGAAGACGCACTACCGGAGACTCGCCGAATCGCAGGTCGCGTTCACGGGCATCGGACTGGTATTGGTCCTGCTGCTCGCGGTCTACTTCATCGACAGCCAGCATCATCGCTGGCTGCGCCTGGGAGGCCTGGGATTCCAGCCTTCGGAGCTGGCGAAACCGGCGCTCATCGTTTTCCTGGCGTTCTTCGTCTCCATGCGCCAGCGGGCAATTAATGACCGCCATACGCTCTTACCCGCTGCAATTACCGTAGGCCTTGTGACGTTTGGCGTCGTCGTGGCGGATTTGGGGACTGCGGTTGTTCTCGCCGCAACTGCGACCGTCGTGTTCTTCGTGGCGGGGCTTGAATGGCGCTACTGTTTCGTCGCGTTGGCCGTGGCGCTGCTCGGTGTGGTGTTTTTCGTGGTTTCGAAACCGTACCGGCTGGCGCGGATCGTCGGCTTCGTTGACCCTGAGTACAATATCATCAGCAAGTTCGATCCGCGGGGAAAAGTAAAGGAGCACGTTCAGAGATCCCTGGTCTCGCGCGACACCAAGTATCAGGCCCAACAAAGCAAGATCGCAGTGGGCGCGGGAGGACCCGCGGGGCTTGGACTGATGCAGAGCAAGCAGAAGCTGTTCTACCTGCCCGAGGCCCATACGGACTTTGTCTACGCGGTGGTCTGTGAGGAGCTCGGTCTGCTGGGTTCGCTTGGCGTGCTCGCCGGATTTATCGTGATCCTGTGCCGTGGGATACGAACGACGGTCCTCGCGCAGGACGATTTCGGACGCTATCTGGCGCTTGGAATTACCACCGCGCTGGCGGTTCAGGCGTTCATGAACATGAGCGTTGTGCTTGACCTGATGCCCACGAAGGGCATTCCGTTACCGATGATCAGCTCCGGTGGCAGTTCCATGCTGAGCACGTTGATGTCGCTCGGCCTGCTTCTCAACGTGAGCGAGCATGCCGGTTGAAGGACATTTTGTGATGGCGGCGGGTGGGACGGGAGGACACGTGATTCCGGCGCTGGCCGTGGCCCGCGAACTTCGCGAGCGCGGCCGTGAAGTGATTTTCTGGGGAACGCGCGCGGGCGTCGAGGCGCGGATGGCGCCGGCCGAAGGATTTCCCATCGATTGGATCGAGATCGGCGGACTGAAGAATTTAGGGGTCGCGCGGCAGATGCAGTCGTTGCTGCAGTTGGGACGCGCTACCTGGCAATTGCGTCGCGTCATCGAACGGCGGAGGCCTGCGGCGGTTTTTAGCATGGGAGGATATGTGGCGGGACCATCGGTTATCGCCGCGATACTTGCAAAGGTCCCAGTCGTCGCTATGGAACCGAATGCGGTGCCGGGCTTGACGAATCGTGCCGTGGGACGGTGGGTCGTTCGCGCGCTTACCGGCTTCGAAGAGACGACGCGCTACTTTCCCAGGGGCCGGGCCGAGCGGACCGGCGTGCCGGTACGCGCGGAGTTCTTCGCTATCGCGCCGAAGCCGCGATCGGACACGTTTCATGTTCTGGTGACCGGGGGGAGCCAGGGCTCGCGCACGCTCAATCGGGCGGCGCGCGACAGTTGGCCCCTGTTCCGGCGCGAAGGGCTGCCGGTGCGGATGACCCTGCAATGCGGGCGTAACGATTCCGCCGAGGACCTGTCCTCGTCTTTGAAGAACGCGGAAATGGACGGCGATGTATTCGAATTCATTGAAGGGATGCCGGCGGCTTTCGCCGCGGTGGACTTGATCTTCTGCCGGTCCGGCGCCGGATGCTGCGCCGAACTGGCCGCAGCTGGAAAGCCGGCAGTGCTGGTGCCCTTTCCGTTCGCGACAGATCAGCACCAATTGCGAAACGCGGAAGCCATGGAACGAGCCGGCGCCGCGCGCGTTGTGCGCGATTCCGAAATGACGGGCCGGAAGCTATTTGAGATGGTGGCGTCGCTTGCAGCGGACCAAGCCGGTCTTCGCCGGATGGGCGAGGCTGCACGATCGCTCGCGATGCCAGGCGCGGCGAAGAGAGCGGCCGATGTTCTGGAGGAGGCGGCGCGCTAGATGTTTTTCAAGCCTCAACACTTGCACTTCACCGGCATCGGCGGCAT
>SYKU01000196.1 GCA_005808865.1 Acidobacteriota bacterium | reverse complement strand
GATCATAAACCCATATTCAACTGTAAATATCGATCAGCAGGAAAATATGTGTGCCACTAGGATTTCTCGTTCGAGCGATCCGCCGCTAGTGAAATCAATAACTTAGAGGGTGCTTCGCGGTGCAAAGTGTCGAAGATGAGTGTGAGGTCGCAATGGCGATCGCCCGATTCACTGCGCGCTCGCGACCACGGCAAGGCGTGGAGCCTACGCCCGCCCCAACGCGCCGTAGATGTGGGCGATGTTCTCCTTCACGCCATCCGAAATAATTACTGCCTTGGACAATGAAGGATCGAGGAAACGGTACTTCTTAAGCGAGTCGCCAAGGAAATCGCCATAACCGCCGCGCGTCAGTGATTTGAGCGACGCGGGTGTGATGGTTTGTTGCAGTTGTTCAGCCGTTCGCCCCGCGCCCTTGCCTTTGACCACGGCCTCGGTAAGCTCCTCGATGTAACCGGCCATATTCATAAAGCGGTCCTTCGAATGCTGCACGGCGGCGTGACCGGGAATCACATGCGCGAAATCCAATTTTGCCCACCCGCGCAGGGTGCCGGGCCACTCGCGCGGGTAGCCATCGAACATGTAGGGCATGAAGCCGTGCAAGGCGTCTCCCGTTGCGATCACTTTTTTCTGGGGACAGAATACGGCGACGTCGCCTGCGGTGTGCGCCCGTCCGCTGAAAATCACGTGAAGCTCATGGGCCTTGTCATGAATCACGAGCCGGCCGTCGGTCGTGACGTTCGGCAACTCTGGCGCATAGTTGGCCACCTCGCGCAGATACGCGTTGGTTTCGGAAATCGCCGTCGCGAAATGCGCCTTCGCTTCCCGCGTCCTGGCCGTCGAGAGCTTCTCCTTTAACGCATCCAGGCTTTTGCGGGCGGCTTCCACGGATCCGCGAAGCCGCTCCGCACCGTTTTCCGCCAGTAGACGCCGCGTCGCGGCGCTCGACACGATGTCGGCGTGAAGCGCGATCTTACGGTACGTAGGTGTACCCTGTGTGTGATCCCAATGGAAATGCGAGTTCACGATGTAACGGACCGGCTTTGCCGCCACTTCTTTTTTCAGTTGCGAAACCAGCGCCACCACAGCGGACGGCTTCGAGTGAGTGTCGACAATCAGGAGGTCGGACGAATTCTCGAAGATCGCCGCATTGCAGTTGATCAAGGCGGTGGGTTTCGCGATGGCTGCGTAAATCCCCTCGGCGACTTTCTCGATCGTGAACAGGCTGGCCGGCGCTCCCGCCGATTGCGCTCGCGCCTGCGTAGCGCGAAACACCGCCTGTTCGAGTAGCGTACCTCCCGTCCAGGCTGCGCCGAGCATGTCCTTCAGAAATCCGCGTCGTATCATTCGATCCTCCAGGTACCGGAATAGTGTATCAGGAGAATGCAAGTGCTTAAATGGAAATTGAGGTGGCTGTTTGACCGCGGCTGAAAAGCAGACCCGATTTGCCATGCGCCTGTCCCTGGCCGTTGGCGTCCTCATGCTGGCGGGCAAGTCCAGCGCCTATCTGTTTACGGGGTCCGCGGCCATTCTTTCGGACGCGGCCGAATCCGTGGTCCACGTGGCGGCGGTTTCGTTCGCGGCTTTTAGCCTGCGCCTCAGTACACGGCCGGCGGATAGGCGGTTTCTCTACGGTTACGAACGCGTTAGTTTTTTTTCCGCCGGCTTTGAGGGCGCCATGATCGCGCTTGCGGCTGTGTTCATCATCATCTCGGCCATTCAAAAGTGGATGCACGGCCTTGAGCTTGCGAACCTTGGCGCCGGTACCCTGTTTGTGTTGTCCGCCACGGTGATCAACGCATTACTCGGGTGGTATCTCGTCCGCACTGGACGGCGGCACAACTCTTTGATCCTCGAAGCGAACGGGCTGCATGTTCTTACCGATAGCTGGACGAGCCTTGGAGTCGTCGGCGGACTCGGGCTGGTCCTGTGGACCGGGTGGAAGCCGCTCGATCCGCTATTCGCGATTGCAGTAGCGCTGAATATCCTCTGGTCCGGAGGCCGTCTCGTCGGGCGCTCGATCGGCGGTCTGATGGACTACTCGGACCCGGCCACGGGTCGGCTGCTGCGCGAGAACCTGGACGTGATCTGTGAACGCTTGAATGTTGAATACCATGGCGTCCGGTTCCGGAACGCAGGTCAGCGGCTCATGGTAGAGGTACACCTGCTCTTTCCGCAGGAAACGCCGGTGGGCACCGCGCACCGCCAAGCGACGGCGCTCGAAGAAGAGCTTTCCAAGTGCCTGTCCATTCCCGTGGACGTCGTCACTCATCTTGAGTCGCTCGAAGATCACGCGAGAGTGCACCGGGACGAGCACTACACGGGCAAGCCGGTGTAACCACGACCGTTTTAGAGTCGCTTGTTGAATTCGGCCCAAAACCTCATCTTCCTGGCGTAGTCCGTCGCAGTACTCCGAGACGGGCAGTCCGCCGCAGAAATACGGGCGCTTCTTGTCGGCGGAAGATCGTGGGGACTGTCGGAGGCGCACGGCTCGCCATCGCGACATTGCCACTAACAAGCCTGTGGCCGGCGATTTGATGAAGCGCCGGGCAGTGCCAGAAAAGTGCGGTTCGCCGGATAGGGAAAGAGGCGCGAATGCCGGGAACCCGGTTCCCTGAGACCTGAATACTACGTCCGGCAGCAGAAACTTCGGCTGGCCTCAGACCGCTTTCCCGTGTACGCTTTAGTTTGATTTGAGTCTGATTGTCCGCGCACAACGTTGGGATTTCTCCACGGATGCCGAGTGCCGAGGCTTTAGGGCTACGCGCGGCGGGCAGCTTTATTGTCCGGCGGACCCTCTAACCTCAGAACTCCTATAGTAGAGTAGCCGGTTTTTGAAAAGCACAAATTGGCCGAGAGTTGAGCGCGCGTGGAGTGTTAAATAATTATTGCTAACATTCTCCGTTCTGGGTTATCCTTGGTCATGTCCGGGTCGGCTCCCAGT
>SYKU01000195.1 GCA_005808865.1 Acidobacteriota bacterium | reverse complement strand
CAAGATTACAAGAACAAACTAGCGATATACCGAACCATTTGCAAATAAACGTGACACTAGGATTTACGCCAGAACCGCATCCCTCCTTCGCGAATCAACAACTTACCGACAAAAATCAGCGATCACTGTAGAAGATGGGCTAGGCGGTCGCCAACCCTCAGCGGTCCCTTGTAACCCTCCGGGAGTAATTCAACAAGTACGCCCGGACCTTCAGCCGACGAGTTGAACCCGATTGGTCCTACGGCAAGCGTTGCCCCCGATCCAGGCGGGACACGCGTCGAAGTCAGTACGTCGTTACGGAGAGCCGCATTGAATTTCACCATCTCCACCCAGAAACAGCGAGCGAAGGCGGAGCTGCCGGTCTCGCAATCGATTTCGCCTGGGAATGGGTCGCGAGTGTTCGCGGCGAGCCAGTCAAGCGCATCGCGCGCGCCCGCCTGGCTTAGCCCGCGAAGCTCGAGTCTGAAATCAGCAGCCGTTAAACGTGGGTCGCTATGTCTTGAGAGCCACAGCAGGGGAACGGCGCGCGAGTTGGCGCCGAACAACCGGTTGGTTTCGATGGCGGCTCGCGGACTGCCCTCGATCGCCACGGCCGCGGCGAAAAGGTCGGGCATACGCGAGACCGAGTAGAACACGCCGGCCGCGGCATCGAAGCTGCCAACGAGATACACCCGATTCGGATCGGCAGTGGCTGAGGTTGCAAGGCCGGCGATAACCTTGGCTCCAGCGTCGGTCCAGGCCGGCGGGCCACTTGCGGGATAGGCCGCGTGCTGCCATCCGCGGCCCGCGCACAGATCCTTCCAGGGGAGATTGTCCCCGCCGAGCGTAATCAGGAGCGGGGCGGCAAGAAGAAGTGCCAGCATTTTTTCAGAAACGCTTCAGCCGCGAGCGGATCCGTTTCGCGATCTTTTCAATCTCCTCGGTCTTGCGGATCGTGCCGACGGACACTATATGGCGCTCGTTTTTTTCCAGATCGATTTTCAGTTGTTCCGCCAGTTCGATCAGCTGCGCGGCATCCTTGAGCGATCTTTCGTAGTCGGCTTTGATAATCGCGTCGGCCTGCGACTTTCCATTCGGCAGTTTGACGTCCGACTGATCGAGGGGGTCGCCTCGCGTGCCTGGGCGCGGCGGTCCCTGGGGGATGAGCGGTGCCGCCGCGAACAGAAGGCAAGTCAGAAGCCGTCTCAGCATAAGATCCGCGCCGTCCTTTTCCTCCAAGCTAACATAGCGGAGCCGCGCGAGTTTGCGCGAGTGCCTGTCAGCACTATACTAGGAGTATCCGAATGCGCTTCGCCGTAGACGCTCATGCGATTGGCCGCCATTTAACGGGGAATGAGGTGTATGTACGAAGCCTTCTGAACGGCTTCGCCGCGCTCGACAATTCCTCGGAATTTCTCACGTACCTGTCTTCGGCGGAGGCGTCGGCATGGGTTCCCACGCGATTCGACAAACAACTGGTGTCGGCAAACCCGTTCAAACGGCTCGGCTGGGACCTTCCCGCAAGCCTTCGCCGCCACCGCGCGGACCTGCTGCACGTTCAATACACCGCCCCGCTCGCCTGCCCCGTGCCCGTTGTCGTCAGCGTCCACGACGTGAGCTTCCTCGAACACCCCGAATATTTCCCCAGCGCCCGGGCGCTCCAGTTGCGGTTGACCGTGAGGCGCACGGTTAATTCCGCGACACGGATTCTCACGGGAAGCGAGTTCTCGCGGGACTCGATCATGCGGGCATACCGCCTGCCCGGCGACAACATTGTGGTTGTTCCCAACGCGGCCGCGCCCGGCTTCCGGCCCGTCTCGCATGAGAACGCGTCGGCCTTCGTCGCCTCGCGGTACCGCATCCCCGTTCCTTACATTCTCACCGTGGGAGACCTGCAGCCCCGCAAGAACCACATCGGGCTCATCGCGGCGTTCGCGAAGCTTGTGAAAGCCTATCCGCAGTTAAAACACCGGCTGCTGCTCGCGGGCAAGGATACCTGGTACGGAGCACGCGTGCGAGCCGCCGCTCGGGAATCCGCCGTGTCGGAACGAATCCACTTCACGGGCTTCGTCGGTGACGACGATTTGCTCCAGCTCTACAACGCGGCCGATTTGTTCATGTTCCCGTCCTTCTACGAAGGCTTCGGCCTTCCCATACTTGAAGCCATGGCCTGCGGGTGCGCGGTCGCCTGTTCGAACACTTCGGCAATGCCGGAGGTGGCCGACGGCGCGGCGATTCTTTTCGATCCCGCATCGCCGGACTCGATGGCACGTGGGATGGCGGACTTGTTGCTCAATTACGAACTGCGCGCCCGGATGGAAGTGCTCGGCGCCCAGCGCGCCGCTCATTTCAGTTGGCGGAAGACGGCGCAGAGAACGCTGGAGGTGTATTGCGAAGTGGCGGAGAACGGAAACCGCCGCGGTGCGATGCGGCCGGCGGCCGTGGCGCTCGGATGATAGGACAGTCCTCGTTGGCGGTTTCGCTGTTTTTTCTCGCGGCAGCCGCTTTTGGGCAGCCGGGAGAAACGCTTCACTACAGCGCCAATTGGCCGAGCGGCGCGAGTTTTGGAGAAGGGCTCTTGCGGTCCGTTCCAACCGCCGCCGGAGGATGGGATTTCGAACTCACGCTCGACGCCTCCCTGCCCGGTCTTCTCAGGATCATCGACCGGTATTCCTCGAAAACCGCCTCCGGTCTCTGTTCTTTGGAATTCGTCAAGGAAGCCGAGCATGGACCGCGCAAGACCCGGGAAACCACCCGCTTCGATCAGCAGACACATTCCGCCACACGCACCACGCATGGCGGCGGCACGAGCCGGTTCGAAATCGAACCGTGTGCGAAGGACGCTCTCGCCTACCTGAACTTTGTGCGGCGGGAATTCGCCCAGGGCCGAATCCCGGCTCTGACAAAAGTGCTGTTCGGCGCGGCTTACGAGGTCCGGCTGCGGCACGCGGGTGCCAGGAACATTACCGTCAACGGCGCGACCGTCGTGGCCGATCATCTGTCGGCCGTTGCGCAAGGACCCGCTTCGGAAATCACCTTCGAACTGATCCTTGCCCGTGACGCCGCACGCACGCCGCTCGCCATTCGTGCCCCGTTTTCCGTCGGAACGTTCTCACTGGAGCTTACGCGCTGATGCCGCGCGTGGCCTTCTTTTCGCCCCTGCCGCCTTCGAAAAGCGGCATTGCGGACTATTCGAGGACGCTCATCGATCATCTCTCGCGCAAGCTTCCGCTTGAGATCTTCGACCGCGACGGCGTTACGTTCGATTCGAAACGGTTCGACCTCGCGCTTTATCACGTCGGCAACAACCCATGGCACGCCTTTGTCTATCGTGAAGCCTTGCGCAACCCCGGCGTCGCCGTGATGCACGAATCGAACCTTCATCACCTCATCGCCGAGCTCACCATCAAGCGGAACGATTGGGATAGGTATACCGCGGAGATCGAATACAATGGCAGCGCGGAAGATATCGCCTATGCCACGCGCGTGCGGGCGCTCGACGTGGGGCCGGACTACGATGGCCTTCCGATGACTCGCCGGCTTCTTGAGTGTTCGAAAGCGCTGGTTGTCCACAGCCAGTTCATGGTGGATGAAATGCGCAGGCAGGGTTTTCAAGGCCCCATCGCGAGAATCCCGCACGGCGCATGGATTCCCGATGCCGACCGCTTCGGATTCCGCCACCGTCTGGGCGTGGACTCATCGACCCCGCTAATCGGAATCTTCGGTTTCCTTAAACCATACAAGCGCATCGCGGAGTCGCTCCGCGCGCTTCGCCGGCTCGTGCGACTGGAACCGTCGGCGAAGATGATCCTCGTGGGCGAGCCGCATCCGGAACTCCGCGTTCAGGAACTTATCGATTCTCTCGGTCTTGAGGGGCAAGTGCGCGTGCTTGGTTTTACTCCGATCGAGGATTTCGTCGGCTATCTCGCGGCTTGCGATATCGTGCTCAACTTGCGGTACCCCACCGTCGGCGAAAGCTCCGGCAGTCTGTTACGCGCGCTCGGCCTCGGCAAGGCCGTGATGGTCTCCGAGATCGGATCTTTCGCGGAGTTCCCGGACGATGTATGCCTCAAGGTCCCCGTGGGGCCGAGCGAAGAGGACCAGATCTTCGAATACCTCAACCTGCTGGTCTCTCGTCCCGAAGTGAGGCGGGCGCTGGGAGAAAATGCGCGGCGATACGTAGAGCGCGAGTGCAACTGGGACCTCGTCGCCACGCGCTACGCCGATTTTCTGAACGCGCTTCACGAAGGCCGGCCGTGGCCCGAACCGCGCCCCGGCGCGGCGCCTCCAATTGACGGAGCGATGTCAGAATCAGGACGTGCGCCTGAACAACCGGTTGCGCCATGCGAGATCGGGCTTCCGGTACCGGAAAGCGCTCCCGGGCCGGAATCCGTGCCTGTGGTTGAACCGGAGTACATCGCAGGATGGGCGGAAAACGCGGAGTCGCGCACCTACATCGAAACGCACAAGACCCGCCTTGTGCGAACGCTTGAGATTACGCCGCGGGGAACGGCTCGGGACCGCGCGCTTGAAATGGGCGCATATCTGCAAATCACGCCCGCACTTAGGACCAAACTCGGTTACGGGGAAGTACGCGGGTGCTACTACGGGGAACCCGGCCGGGTCGACCGGCGCAGTATCGTTTCGGCGGAAGGCGAGACTTTCGAATGCGAGATCGACCACTTCAACGCCGAGAAGGACAGCTTCCCTTATCCCGACGGGCACTTTGCGACGGTGCTGTGCTGCGAACTGATCGAGCACCTGTTTGAGGACCCGATGCACCTCATGTCGGAGATCAACCGCATCCTCAAGCCCGGCGGCCATCTGGTGCTGACCACTCCGAACGCGATCTCAAACCGCGCCATCTCGGCGATCCTGCAAGGCTACCATCCGGGCTTCTTTCACGCTTACATTCGGCCGCCGAAGCCGGGAGAGGAAGTGGAGGCCCGCCATAACCGCGAGTATTCCCCGCGGGAGGTGCAGCGGTTGCTTGAAAACTCCGGCTTCGTTGTGGCGCGGCTTGAGACGGGTGAATTCCGCGATGAGCCGCATCCGGAGCATGGGTGGGTCTATCATCTGTTTGACCGCTACTCGCTGTCGACCGATCTTCGGGGCGACGGCATATACGCGGTGGGCGAGAAAACGGACGAGGTTCGCGAGCGTTATCCCGGCTGGCTCTACACATGAGCGTCGAATACCGTGATGCGAAGGTCGAAACGCGTGACGGCTTGGTCCGGATTTTTTCGAGCGTGGAAAACAAGTCGGGTGAAGCTTGGCGGCCATCGGAGGGATTCGCCTTCGGCTACCACATTTTCGATCCGGAGACGGACACGCTCGTGGTGGATGGCACGCGCGCGGTTCCTTCGGGCGACATCGCCGCCGGGGAATCGACCGCGGTGTCGCTGGAATTCCGCATGCCAAAGGAGCCTGGACGATACCGCATTGTCGTGTCACCCCTCATGGAGCATGGCGGATGGTACTACGAGAAGGGCTGGCCGTTCTTGTTGATCGACGCCGTGGTCGATGCACGAGGCGCCCATCTCGAACCGGTCCGCACCGCTACTTCGGCGAGCCTTGGCCGCGCGCGTGCGATTCGCGCCTTAGGCCGCGCGTTTACTTTGCCCGCTGCCGTTGTCTGGAACAACTGGAGTCTGATTCGCACGCTGACCCGGCGCGATATTCTCGGCCGCTACCGGGGATCGATTGGTGGCGTTGCTTGGACGGCTCTGACGCCGCTTCTCCTGATGCTGACGTACTTCTTCGTCTTCGGCATCGTTCTCGAATCGAAGTTCGGAAACGATCCCAGCCGGTCCGGATACGTCCTCTATTTCCTGGCCGGCATGTTGCCGTGGCTTGCATTCAGCGAGGCGGTGGGCCGCGCACCGACGCTGATGCTCGAATACAGGAACTTCGTTAAGAAGCTGGTTTTCCCGGTTGAAACCCTGCCGGTCAATCTGGTGGCTTCGGGTCTTGTTACGCAGGTTTTCGCCGTAGTGCTGTTCCTTGCCGGGCTTTTGGCGGCGCGCGGGTCGGTGCCTGCTTCGGCGCTTTGGATGCCGGTGCTGTTGATTCCGCAGATTCTGCTGACGCTGGGCCTGTGCTGGTTTCTGGCGGCTCTCGGGGTGTTTGTCCGCGACCTCGGGCAGCTCATCGGCTTCTTGCTCACGCTCTGGTTCTTCCTTACGCCTATCTGTTATGAGGAAACCAAACTTCCGGCAATGGCGCTGCCGCTTCTTGGGAAGAACCCGATCTTCATTCTGGTGCGGGCCTACCGTCTTATACTGCTCGACGGCCGAGCGCCGGAATGGGCCGCGATGTGGAAGCTGTGGGTAGCGTCGGCTGCTGTGTTTGTGGCGGGTCACGCGTGGTTCTACAAGCTGCGCAAGTCGTTCGCGGATATGATCTGAGGATGAGAGTTCCAGGTGATCCCCGGACCCAAACCAAACGCGACCTTGCTCCGACGCACGCAAAAACAATTGCCCTGATTCCAACCAGCGGCAGTAGCTTTATCCGATTCTGTTCAACGCCGGCTCCGCCGGGATCGTGTTCGACGCTTCCGGCACGGATCCATGTCGCGCGTCCAGGTCGTTTTGGACGCCAACGCTTTCCAGCGAATGGCGGATCGCGTGGACACTTTTGAAGGAATACGCCGAGGCCTCGCTCAGGCGAATAAGGGTCTGGGCCTCTCCGCGGATGAGGTCTTTCACGACCTCGAACAGCACGCATGACCTATCGCGCCGTCATCACCCCGAACGCGAATTCGAACTCCGCGTAGCCAATCGTTATATCCGCGATCACGCCCCGGATTCCGCGCGTGCGTAGATCAAGGGCGCCAGGAATCAGAAGCCTTGCGCATCAACCCGAGCGTGCGCCGCTCCCGCCAGAGAGCGTTTCCTTGAGGAGCCGATTCGCGAATTGTTATGCGGTAGCCGGAATCGTGGCACCTACGGATTCTGTTCACTGTGCGCGGTCAGCACGTTTACGTACTACACTTCCGGCACGGTTCCATGCTGCCTGTCGGGCCGGACGAATGAAGCGGAGGCCAAACTCGCTTGCCGCGCTGCTCAAGGGCGGCAAGAGCGGCCCGGCGATCGTTCCCAGAAAGCCCGCGGATCTCCGCCGCATGATCGAGCCGTCAATCCACGATCTGTCAAACGGGACGGTAATCAGTGCGCGGTTTTTCGGGACAGCTATCCTATCCTGATGCTGTTCGTTTCGAAGAGTTAGACTAGAGATATGGCGCGCCAGTTTGACGTCGTAATCGAGCGGGATGAAGAGGGCATGTACGTGGCCTCAGTACCCCTATTGCCGGGATGCCACACCGATGCCACATCGCTTGACGAACTCATGGTAGAAATTCGCGAAGCCATTGAGCTTTGTCTTGAAGTTGAAGGCCAGGAGCCGAGCAACTTGGAGTTTATTGGCATTCAGCGAGTGACCATTGCGGCATGAGCACGATCCCGCGCCCTACGGGAAAAGAACTCGTGCGAGCCTTGGAACGTGCTGGTTTCGTCTCGGAACGTACACGGGGAGGCCACTACTTTTTGCGGCACCCGGACGGTCGCGCAACCGTCGTTCCACTACGCGCCCGTACGTTGGGCTTGGGGCTGTTGCGGAAGATCCTGTCTGATTGTGGCATCAAACCACAGCAGCTCAGTGATTTGCTGTGAATGTTCGTCACTGAGAATTAACCCGCCCATCGAGAAGCTAACCGTGCCACGTCTTTGCCGCACGTATTTCGATCTCGCCAGCCTCTCGCCATTCTCTATCAGCCGGAGGCATTCGTCAGCGATGCATCACCCGGCACCGGCAACGCAAATGGCGAACCGGCTTGTCGCGGTGGGGTACTCCGGCGAACGGTGTGGCGCTACTGGACAACGACGACAAGTTCGAGTCGAGTAGAGTCGAATCGATTTTCAGTTGTAATATGCCACAGCACCTCACCGGTCAACCTCCCGGGTCTCCTTCTTGGTTGCGGGGCATCGGTCACACAAAAGGCCGTTTCCGCTTTTTTCTAATGCTCACGTGAACACATCGGCCATTGTCGTGTTCACCCCGATCTTCCACACAAGAACGCGGAGGGCTGTCGGCCTTCCAAATATGCCGCTCATTGGAGTAGCGTCGGCTCCTTCGGTTCAATTCCAGTAATACCCTTAACTCAGCGCGCTCCGCCCCCCACGTGCCCCACGGCTTGTTGAGTGCCGTCCCTCATTCGAGCGGCAACAGGAAACCTAGTTGAGAAAGCGTCATCACGTACTTCGTGGGTGATACGCTTCAACTTCCCAAATCAGGACTTCGGGATAGTTTCCGGATGGCGTATACTTCGCTCACCACTGCTCACCACCGTTAGTTGGGTTGACAATGAAATAATCCTGAAATCCGAAGTTGCAATCATTTCGAAGACTATCCGACGTATTTTGAATGGTTTACGCTGTGGAGAGCCAACTTCGGCGAAGTTGGCTCTCCAGCCTGCAAGCCGCTGACAATAATGGGTTTAAGTGTCCAACTTCGGATTTCAGGATAATGCAGCCCTTACAAACTCGCAACAAACGCCCCACGCTTGGTAAAGCCGAGGCCTGGATTCAAGGTAATCGTCCTTGGGTAATGGGACCCGAAGATTACTTGTCAGAAAAGGAGCGTAGAGACGAGGTCGCCAAAACAGTTGCTCGTCTAGGGGCAATCACTCGAGACCATTTTCCGCGAACTCGAGTGCTTCTGCTGGACCGGACTTTGGTTGATCGACTACTGAACGTGGTTGCGCAAGAGCGCAATCTCAAGCTTCAAGCGGACCTGGATCGCATCCGCTGGCTTCGCGCTTTTTGCGTGCATTTTTGCGGCCGCATCGCGGCTCAGATCGAAGTCGCAGTCGTGCTAACCGCTCGCAGGCGCAAAAGGCGACCTAACACCACCTGAGCCCGGCTTTAACCGATTCGGCAGGATTAGAAACCCTTACTCCCCGAGAGTTGGTACTGCCGGACCCGCTTACCGGACTGTTGGTTCAGCGAATTCTGCACAACGGAGACCGCGCGCTGCAATTCCTGGACGGAACGGTGCGTCATACTGCGTCCCTCGAAGGTGACCGTCAACGTGCCGGAGGCCAGCGCCTCTTGCAGGGCTACGTGGCTTGATTTTCCTGGCCACACAGAAATAGCGCACCACCCGACCCAAAGGAGAAGGGCGCGAACAATGGTATAACGATTCGAAGGGGCGTTTTGTCCCTTCGCACACGACCATGAACAACCCTAGGGCGCTCCGCTTCGCGATCGCAATCGTGTCAACGTGTGCCGCAGCGCTTGCCGCCGCCGGCACTGAGCATTTTGAAATGCGCGTCCGGCCCGTGCTCGCGAAGAGTTGCTACGGCTGTCACTCGACAGCCCCGATGGGTGGATTGGCCGTCAACTCTCGTGCCGCGCTACTCAAGGGTGGCCAGCACGGTCCGGCGATCGTTCCCGGAAAGCCCGAGGAGAGCCTCCTCATCAAAGCGGTGCGCGAGCCCGACGACAAGCTGAAGATGCCGATGCAGGCCGAAAGACTCTCGGCGCGGGAGATTGAGGATCTTGAAGCATGGATCAAGGACGGCGCGGCGTGGCCGGAGGCAGCAGCGGCTCCGAAACGGTCTTCTTACGTCATTACTCCGGAACAGCGCGCCTTCTGGGCCTTCCGGCCGGTTTCGAAGCCGGCTCTCCCGCGCGTCCGGAACACGGCATGGGCGAAAAATGACGTCGATCGTTTTGTCCTCGCGAAACTCGAAGAGAAAGGCCTCGCGCCAAACAAGCCCGCCGCGAAACGGGATCTGATTCGCCGCGCGTATCTCGACCTTACAGGACTCCCGCCCACCTTCGAACAGACGGAAGCATTCCTTAACGATCCATCGCCGGGCGCATACGGGCAAATGATCGACAGGCTTCTCGCATCGGAGCACTACGGCGAGCGCTGGGGGCGTTACTGGCTGGACGTCGCACGCTACGCCGACGACAAGCTAAACAACGACGTGGAAGACCCATATGCGAATTCCTTTCGCTATCGCGACTGGGCGATCCGCGCTTTCAACGAGGACATGCCGTACGACTTGTTCGTGAAAGCTCAGATCGCGGGAGATCAGATTCAGGATGGGAAGCACAAGGACCTTGCCGTCGGGCTCGGCTTGTACGGCCTCGGTCCGGAACTCGCCGACGACAGCGTCGACGTTACGACTCGCGGCTTCCTCGCGCTCACCGGCGCCTGCGCGCAGTGTCACGACCACAAGTTCGATCCGATTCCTACGAAGGACTACTACGCGATTTCGGGCGTCTTCACCAGCGGACGGCGCTCTGAACTGGAACTGGCCCCTGCGGACGTCGTGGCGAAGTATAAGGCTCAGGAGAAAAAGATCAAGGAAGTCGAGGATCGCATCACGAATTTTCTCCACAATCAGGCGACGCAGATGGCTGAGGTGCTTGCGTCCGAGTCGCCGCGTTACATTCGCGCGGCGAGAAATGTTTTGGGCGCGGCCGCGGATTCGAAGCAGATCGCGGCAGCCGGAGGACTCGACGCAGAGACGCTGGCTCGCTGGGTCAGGCTCTTGAGCGATTCCAACCTGGACAATCCTCATCTGAAGGGTTGGCGCGAGGATTCCTTCGACCTCGCCAAATTCCGCGAGACGGCGCTCAACGTCCTGAAAGAGCGCAAAGCCGTGGACGACGAAAATTTCCTCCGCCGCGGCGGCGCAAAAAAACAGGTGCTTCAGGAATTCGTCGCCGTCGCTCTGCCGCTCGACAAATTTCAGCTCTGGCGCGACCTGTTCTTCAACGACTTCTACGGGAATGAGTTCAAGCAGGAAGAAGACGGCATCCTTTACTACGGTCCGAATCGCGGCTACTTGAAATCCGATGGAACCATCGAGCGGTTCTTCGATGGTCCCTGGAAAACGCATCTCGTAGCTATGCGTGCGGAGTTGCGCGTCTTACGGAGCGATCTGCCGGCGCGGTATCCCTTCGCCCACATCATCAAAGACGATAAGATCCGCAACGAGCGCGTTCAGATTGGCGGCCAGAAGGAGAATCCGGGCGAAGAGGCGCCCCGCGCATTTCTCTCGATTCTGTGCGACGGCCCTCCGGAACCCTTCAAGAACGGGAGCGGAAGGCTCGAACTCGCGGAAGCGATTGCGAATTCGAGGAACCCCCTCACGGCCCGCGTCATGGTCAATCGCATCTGGCAGCGCCATTTCGGCGAAGGTCTGGTGCGGACGCTGAGCAACTTTGGGCGCATGGGCGAGACGCCGAGCCATCCCGAGCTGCTCGATTACCTCGCGTCGCGTTTTACGGAGAGCGGCTGGTCGATCAAGTCTTTGCACCGCGAAATCATGCTCTCTTCGACCTACATGCTGAGCGCGGATGTGTCGGACAGGAATTTTCGTGTCGATCCTGACAACCGCCTCCTGTGGCGCGCACATCGCAGACGCCTGGATGCTGAAGCGCTGCGGGACTCCCTGCTGTTTGTATCGGGAGAACTCGACAGATCCGCCGGCGGTCCTTCCGTCAAGATGGACACGCCGGGGATGCACAGGAGAACCGTCTATGGATTCGTGAGCCGCCGGAAGCTGGATCCGACGCTGTCGCTGTTCGATTTTCCGAACCCGAATGCCTCCGCTGAACAGCGATTGGTGACGCTGACACCGTTGCAGCAACTTTACTTTCTGAACAGCGGCTTTGTGAACGGCCGGGCGATTGCGTTGACCGGGAGGCTGGCGGGAGAAGCGGAGGCACGCATCCGCGGACTTTACAAGACCGTTCTGGGGCGCTTACCCGCCGCGGATGAACTCAGGATGTCGCTCGACTATGTGGCAGGTAACGAGGATTGGGCAAACTTCGCGAAGATACTCTTGAGTTCGAATGAGTTTCTGTTCGTGAATTGAGATCCGCCGATTGACACCAAATGGAGCCGTGGAATGACTAGACGCGAAGCACTACGAGTAGCTGGTGGCGGATTTGGTATGGTGGGCCTCGCCGGCCTCGTTGCCGATCAAAGCCGCGCCGCGGCCATTGGACCGCTCGAACCGCACGCTCCCCACTTCCCGGCCCGCGCGAAAAATGTTGTCTTCCTGTTTCTCAACGGCGGTCCGTCGCAGGTGGATACGTTCGATCCGAAGCCCGCGCTGGACAAGTTTCACGGTACGCCCATGCCCGGCGCGGATTCCGCCGCGAGCAAGGAAAAGGGCAACCTCCTCCGGTCTCCGTTCTCATTCAGGAAGTACGGCCAGAGTGGCATCGAGGTCAGCGAAATCTTCCAGAAGACCGCCGGGTGCATCGACGACATCTGCGTCGTTCGTTCGATGCATACCGATGTGCCCGCGCACCCGCAGGCCATTCTGCAAATGAACGTCGGCCGCCTGATTCCCGGATTTCCGTCCTGGGGCTCGTGGCTTACCTACGGGCTTGGATCGGAAAACCGGAATCTGCCGGGTTTCATCGCGCTCTGCGCCGGCGTGCCGGATGTTGGCGCGCAACTGTGGAACTCCGCGTTCCTGCCGGCCGTGCATCAGGGAACTTACGTACCGTGCGATGAAGACGACCCTGAGAAGATGATTCAGTTCCTTCACAACGACCACGTGAGCCGTACCGGGCAGCGGCGTCAACTGGATCTTCTCGCGAAGCTCAATCGGTTGGAGATGGATCGACGCGGGCAGGACGCACAACTCGAAGGCCGCATCCAGTCGATGGAAGTGGCTTACCGCATGCAGACCGAGGCTCTGGACGCGTTCGACATTTCGAGGGAGAGCGCGGCCACGCGGCAGCGCTACGGTGTGACGCGCGACCCGAATCAGACCGAAATGAAGATCAAGTCCGCGACGCGCGACGGCGATTTCGCGCGCGGCTGCCTGGTAGCCCGCAGGCTGGTCGAGCGAGGCGTCCGCGTGGTACAGGTGTACTTCGGAAATGACAAGCCGTGGGATAGCCATCATGACATTCTTGTGCACCGGCGTCTCGGCATGCAGGCGGATCAGCCGATCGCCGCGCTCCTTAAAGACTTGAAAGCTTCCGGTCTGTTAAAGGACACGCTGGTCGTGATCGGCGGCGAATTCGGGCGGAGACCGTGGGTGGAATCGGGCGGACGTATCAACGTGCAAAACGGCCGCAATCACAACAACGCCGGATTCACCTACCTGCTTGCGGGAGGCGGCGTGAAGGGCGGCATGACCTATGGATCGACGGATGATTTCGGCTACAAAGCCATCGATAAGCCCGTCCACGTGAACGACCTCCACGCCACGATTCTGCACTTGATGGGCCTTGACCACACTAAGCTGACCTATCCATACAGCGGCCGCAATTTCAGGCTGACCGACGTCGCGGGCAATGTGGTGAAGGACATCATTGCTTGATGGGTGGCGCGGCGCCTGTCCGCTGGCTGGTCATTGGCGTTGGGGACATCACCACGCGTCGCGTGATCCCGGCAATTCAAGCGGAACCGCGCAGCGTACTTCACGGCATCGTGACGCGCAGCCCCGGTAAGGGAGAGCGCTACGGCGTCCGCATTTGGACAGATCTCGGCGAAGCTCTCAAAGATAGCGCGATTGATGCTGTTTACGTGGCATCTCCTGTTTTCCTGCATGCCCCACAGACGATTGCCGCGCTAGCCGCCGGAAGACACGTGCTGTGCGAAAAGCCCGTAGCATTGAACTACCGGGACGCTTGCGCTATGGTGGCCGCTTCACGTGAATTCGCGCGCACGCTGGGCATTGCCTACTACAGGCGCATGTATCCGAAACTCCAGAGGGCGAAGGAACTGCTTGCTCAGGGCGTGATCGGCACGCCGGTGCTGGCCGAAATCAACTGTCATGACTGGTTCCATGACGAGGACGGGCGGCGCGGTTGGCTGCTCGATCCGGCGAAATCCGGTGGCGGCCCGCTGTACGACATTGGATCGCATCGTATCGACGCGCTCAATTTTCTGTTTGGGCAGCCGGTTCGAGTCGCGGCGCAACTGTCGGCTCCCGCGCACAAGGGCGTGGTGGAGGACTCTGCCACGCTACTGATCGAGTATGCGGTGGGAGTTCGCGGCATCGTCGATGTCCGCTGGAATTCGCGCGTCTCGCGCGACGAGTTTCGGATCGTTGGGACGGACGGAGCGATGACCCTCACGCCGCTGAGCGGCCCGGCGCTCACGTATCCCGGTTGCGAGGAGAACTTGCCGTCACACGAGAACCTGCACTATCCTTGCGTCGAGAATTTCGTGAGCGCTATCCTCGATGGCCGGCGCCTGTACGCCAGCGGTGAGTCGTCCATTTGGACGGATTGGGTCACGGAACAGGCAGTGCGGGCGGCAAGTCTTCCGCAGAGCGCGGTTACAATGTCTTAAGTGAACCCCAGATTGATAGCGATTGCCGGACCGTTTCAGGGAATCATCCTGCCGCTCGGCGACGATGAGATATCCATCGGCCGGAAGTCCAACAACAGCCTTACGATCGGCGACGATGCCTTGTCGCGGAGGCACTGCACGGTTCGCCGGCAAACCGGCTCTTTCGTTCTTCGCGATCTCGAAAGCCGTAACGGCACTTTCGTCAACGGCCTGCCTGTTCAGGAGCGCGTGCTCCGGCATGGCGACCAGATCAGGGCCGGTATTTCGACCTTCCTGTTTCTGATCGAGGAGGAGGCTCCACCCGCGAGCCAGACATCGATCGAAATGGAAGACGTCCCGGTTTTCAGTGGTCCGACCGCCCGCCTGCGCCGCGAGGACTCTATCTACCTTCAGCCGGAAAAGGCCCTGGCGGCGATTCCGGATTCGCGCGTTGCGCGCGACCTGAAGGCACTGTTGAAAATCGGCGGCGCTATTCATTCAATCGCTGGAATGACGGACCTGGCACGCCAGTTGCTAAACCTGATTTTCGAAGTCATGCCGGCGCGACGCGGCGCGATTTTCCTCGCCGTCGCCGGGGAAGGGGACTGGGATGCAATCCACAGCCAGGTTGCCCCGGGGTGCGACGCCGTCAAGGTCGTGGTTAGCCGAACCGTCCTGCGGCAGGTTCGCGAAGAAGGCGACGCCATTCTGAGAAACGACATTGTGGGAGACGCGGAGTTCCAAGCCTCGGTCAGCCTCGAAACGGCGCACGTGAAGTGCCTCCTCGTGGTTCCCCTGGTATTCCAGGATAAGATCACGGGCGCAATCTACCTCGATTCCTCGTCGGTCGAGGCCTCGTTCGACGAGGGGCACCTGGAGTTGATGTCGGGTATCGCTGGAATCGCCGCACCCGCGCTGGACAACGCCCGCCGCCGCGAGTGGCTGGAGCGGGAAAACGAACGGCTGAACGCGGAACTTCTGGTGCGGCACAACATGGTCGGCGAGAGCCTGAAAATGCGGGCTGTGCACCAGTTCATAGCAAGAGTTGCCCCGAGCGAGGCCACCGTCCTGATTCGTGGAGAGAGCGGCACGGGAAAGGAATTGGTCGCGCGCGCGATTCACCACGGCAGCCGCAGGGCCGGCAAACCGTTTGTCGCGATCAACTGCGCGGCCCTTACGGAAACGCTGCTCGACAGCGAATTGTTCGGGCACGAGAAAGGCGCGTTCACCGGGGCGATTGCGCAAAAGCGCGGCAAGATCGAAGTGGCGGAAGGCGGAACGCTTTTCCTGGACGAGTTGGGCGAGATGCCTCCCGGGTTGCAGGCGAAATTGCTGCGCGTGTTGCAGGAACGGGAGTTTGAGCGCGTCGGCGGCACGCGCACGATTCGCGTGGACTTTCGGCTCGTCGCGGCGACCAACAGGAACCTGGAGGAGGACATCGCGGCCGCGAGATTTCGCGCCGATCTGTTCTACCGTTTGAACGTGGTCGCCATCGAAATGCCTCCGCTTCGGGAGAGGCGCGAAGACATCGGCTTGCTTGCCAGTTACTTCACGGCGCGATTCGTCGAAAGGTGCGGCCGGAAGATCACGGGCAT
>SYKU01000194.1 GCA_005808865.1 Acidobacteriota bacterium | reverse complement strand
TTCGGCGACATTCTCTCAGACCTCGCTGCCGGCATCATCGGCGGCATGGGATATGCGCCGTCAGCGGATATCGGAGACCGTTACGCTGTATTCCAGCCTTCCCATGGCACGGCTCCTGACATAGCGGGTAAGGGCTTGGCCAACCCCATCGCAATGATTCTGTCGGCGGTGCTCATGCTTGAATGGTTCGCTACCGAGGCCACGCTACGCGCCGCCCAGGCCATTCGGAGCGCCGTGACACGAGCGGTGGCCGGAGGATTGGCGGGCACGGAGGCGACCGGAGATTCCGTGGTGCGGCACCTGGGCTCGCGATAGTCCTTTCAGTCGCCAGCATTCGTTTGTTGGCACCGGCATCAGCGAGGCTGGCCGCAAGACCATGATCAGTGCTCGCCGCAAGCAGCCGGGCGTGTTCTGGGCCGTGCGCGGCGCCAACGCCGTCTTGGCCCTGCGCTGCTGCCAGCTCAAACGCCGCTTTGGAGACTACCGCGAAGCCCGCCGGGCTTGAGTCTCACTTTGGTCTCGAACAACCCGGTGCGGGCAAACAGCGTGGAGAGACTACGGCGAGGTGGATCTGGTTGTCAGAATCGGCCTCCTGTCGTGGCGTACAATCCACACGGGACTCTGACCCAGGAAACCGACCGTCTAGCCTCACTGTTGAGCGAACACCCGAGACAAGACCAGGGTCAAATCCACAATCCCCGCCCGCTATACTCGTACATTGTGTTCCATCTACTCGAAAAAACAATTCAGGAAGCGTTTCACGCGCAGATTCTCGCTCAATTCGGTATCGATCTGGACGTGGCGACCGAACAACCTCGCCAGAGTTCGCTCGGAGAGCTTGCGGTACCCGCCGCGTTTCAGCTCGCACGCCAACTGAAGCAGGCGCCCAAAAAGATCGCCGCAGAGCTCGTCGATGGCATTGGACCGATCGACGGCGTGGCCGCCATGGAAGTGGCGGGCAACGGCTACATCAACGTGCGGTTTGACCGGGAGGCCTACGCCGAAGGTCTGCTTCGACCGGTGCCGCGGAGCGACAGCTCAGTCAACGAGCGAATTATCATCGAACACACCAACATCAATCCTAACAAGGCCGCGCACATCGGTCATTTGCGTAATGCCGTGCTGGGTGATACGTTCGTGCGGATGCTCCGGGCCGCTGGAAACCGCGTTGAGGTGCAGAACTATATCGACAACACGGGCGTGCAGGTTGCGGACGTTGTCGTGGGCTTCCATTTCATCGAGCGCAAAACACCGGACGATGTGCGCCGCCTGATTGACGACCCGGCGGTTCGTTTCGATTATCTTTGTTGGGACCTCTACGCGCGTACCTCCGCGGACTACAGCGCTTCCCCGGACGCTTCCGGCTGGCGCGCCGAAACGCTCCACGCCGTGGAATCGGGCTCCGGGACGCTGGCGGAACTTGCGCATCTTGTTGCCGATGCGATCGTCACGCTTCACTTGAAGACGATGCTGAGGCTCGGCGTCGAGTACGACTTGCTGCCTCGTGAAAGCGAAATCCTGCACCTGAAGTTTTGGGCCGCCGCGTTCGAACTTCTCAAAGAACGAAGGGCGATCTTTCTCGAAACTGAGGGTAAGAACAAAGGTTGCTGGGTGATGCCGCCCGAAGCTTTCGCGGGTGATTCAGGCACCGAAGACAGTAAGGTGATTGTGCGTTCAAACGGAACGGTCACGTACGTTGGGAAGGATATCGCTTATCAGTTGTGGAAGTTCGGTCTGCTCGGCAAGGATTTCTATTACCGTCCGATGATGCGTTATCCCGATGGACACGAACTCTGGGTCACGACGGATGAACCGCAGCCGGCCAACGGTCCGGTTCCCACGTTCGGGCGTGGAACCCGCGTGTTCAATGTTATCGATGTCCGTCAGTCTTACTTGCAGGATGTCGTGGTCGCGGGGCTGAAGGCGCTCGGGGCCGTGGAACAAGCGGCGCGCTCCATCCATTTTTCCTATGAGATGGTCGCGCTTTCACCGCGCTGCTGTATTGAGCTTGGGATTGAGCTCTCCGCCGAAGACCGCCAGCGGCCCTACGTGGAAGTTTCAGGCCGTAAGGGACTGGGCGTGAAAGCGGATGATCTGATCGACCGCCTTGTCGACAAGGCTCTCGAAGAAGTCGCGGTGCGGCACGAGGACCAGCCAGCCGCGGAACAGCGCAGGATCGCCTCGGAAATCGCCATTGGAGCGTTGCGGTATTTTCTGCTAAAGTTCACCCGCAATTCCGTGATCGCTTTCGATTTCCAGGAAGCGCTGAGTTTCGAAGGGGAGACCGGACCCTACGTGCAATACGCCGCAGTGCGGGCTCGAAACATATTGCGAAAACTGGAGGAGCGGGGCGAAACTCTACCCTCCTTCGCGACGGAACTTAGCGGGGAGGCGCTCCGAGGCGCGGTCGAATCCGAAGATTTCTGGCAAATGCTGCTTGCCGCGTCCAAGGCGGACGTCGCGCTCGATCGCGCCATCGTCTCCGGGGAACCTGCTCACCTGGCGCGCTTCGCCTTCCAACTCGCACAGTCATTCAACAATTTTTATCATCAGTATCATATACTTACCGAAGAGAACCGCGAGAGGAGGACATTCCTGTTGTGGATGACGGAGTTCTTCCGGACACAACTCATGCGCACGCTAGGGATTCTCGGGATTCAGACTCCGGAGTACATGTGACGCGCTTAACTCGAACGAGTACACCCATGAAACGGCTGCTTTCCGCACTCCTCATCTCCGGTGGCGCCGCCTTCGCCGCTCCGGGGGACATCGAGTTCAACCGGGACGTCCGCCCGATCCTGTCGGACAAATGTTTCCATTGCCACGGCCCTGATGCGGCAGCCAAGAAAATTCCGCTGCGCCTGGATTCGGAGTCTGCGGCTAAAGCCGATCTGGGCGGCCGCCGCGCGATCGCAGCCGGCCACCCGGAGACAAGCGGACTGATACGCCGTATCAGAGCGTCCGGTAAGCCGATCCAGATGCCGCCGGCGTATTCCGGATTGAAGCTCACCGCCGCTGAAATCGAGACGTTGCGCGCATGGATCGCGCAAGGCGCGAAGTGGCAGCAGCACTGGTCGTTCATCGCGCCCGTCCGTCCTGAGCTTCCGGCCGTGAGCCCCGCGGATTGGCCGAAGAACCCGATTGACCGCTTTGTTCTTCATCGCCTCGAAGCCGAAGGCCTCTCGCCATCGCCTGAGGCTGGACGCGAAACGCTGCTTCGGCGGGCGTCGCTCGACATCACGGGGCTTCCGCCGACGCCTTCTGAAACCGCCGCGTTTCTGGCCGACAGGGCGGTTGATTCATACGAACGGGCGGTGGATCGGCTGCTTTCCTCGTCCCGGTACGGAGAGCGTATGGCCGCCCGCTGGCTCGACGCGGCCCGCTACGCGGATTCAAACGGCTATCAGTTCGATGGCGAACGCGAAATGTGGCGTTGGCGCGACTGGGTGATCGACGCGTTCAACCGCAACCAGCCGTTCGATCAATTTACGCTCGAGCAGATCGCGGGCGACATGCTGCCCAACGCGGCCCTGCCGCAGAAAATCGCCACCGGCTTCAACCGCAACCACCGCGCCAACACGGAGGACGGGATCATTCCGGAAGAGTATGCGGTCGAGTACGTCGTGGACCGCATCGAGACCACGTCCGCGGTCTTTCTGGGGCTGACGCTTGGCTGCGCGCGCTGCCACAACCACAAGTACGATCCGTTCACGCAGAAGGAGTTCTACCAGATTTTTGCGTACTTCAATAATGTCCCGGAACTCGGCCGGGCCATGAAGTACGGCAACTCACCGCCGCTGCTACCGGCGCCGACGGCGGACCAGCAGCGCGCTCTCGACGCCGTCAATGCGCGGATCGCCAGCCGCGAGGCGTTTCTGAAGGCGCGAGAGGCCGGGATCCGCGATGCGTTTCGCGAGGCTCCGGGTTACTGGAGTCCACCCTCGGCGCTTGATTCCTCCTTCACGTTCGATGAGGAGCTTGCCACTGGGCGCTTCGGAAACGCCGCCGCATTCGACGGTAATCGCTCGATTGATGCCCCCGATAAGGGCGCATTCGACATCGACGATCGCTTTACGCTCTCCGCCTGGGTGTACGCGGATGGCGCGGCGAACGGGGCCGTGCTGACCCGTATGATCGACCGCGCGCGCGGCAAGGGTTACGGCATCTACCTCAAAGAAGGCGCGATGCACGTCCATCTGACCAGCAATTACGATGACGATGCTGTTCGCCTCGACACGGAACGCAAACTTGAGCCCGGGCGCTGGCACCACTTGGCCGCAACCTACGACGGATCGCGCGTCGCCGCCGGTGTAGGCGTCTTCATCGATGGAGCGCCCGCGAAGGTCAAAGTGGCAATCGATACGCTTTACCGGCCTTTCCGCAACGCGGGCGCGCGCTACAAAGAGCCACTTCGCATTGGGGCCGGCGGCGGTCCCGAGAACCGCTTCCGCGGCCGCATCGACGAAGTTCGCGTCTATTCGCGTATCCTCACTGCTGAGGAAATTGGCGCTCTGGCGGATCTGCCGCAATACCGCGCCTTCGCTGCCCGCTCGCGGTTTCTGGAAACGTCCGCGCCGGCCGACATCCGCGAGGCATGGCAGCAACTCGCCGCGCTCCGTCTTGAACGCGAGAAGCTCGAACGTACTTTCCCGACCGTAATGGTGATGGCGGAACGCCCGTCGCCGAAGGAGACTTTCCTGCTGGTCCGGGGAGCGTACAACGCTCCCGGAGAAAAAGTGCAACCCGGGGTTCCCGCCATTCTCCCGGCACTTCCCGAAGGCGCGCCAAACAACCGTCTGGGCTTCGCCAGGTGGTTGATCGATGCACGCAATCCGCTGCTTGCACGTGTCACCGTCAATCGCTTTTGGCAGATGTACTTCGGTACCGGGATCGTAAAAACGACGGAGGACTTCGGACAGCAGGGCGAATGGCCCACGCACCCTGCGTTACTCGACTGGCTGGCGACGGAGTTCATGCGTACGGGCTGGGACATCAAGGCGATGCAGAAGTTGATCTTGACCAGCGCGGCGTACCGGCAGTCGTCGAAGACGACTCCGGAGCTTCAGCGGAAAGATCCCGATAACAGGCTGTTCGCGCGTGGGCCACGATCGCGACTGCCCGCGGAGATGATCCGCGATCAGGCTCTCCATACGGCTGGGCTGCTTGTCGAAAAAGTGGGTGGGCGCTCGGTCATGCCGTATCAGCCCGCGGGCTTGTGGAAGGATCTTGCCATGCAGGACATGGAGTACGCGCAAAGCCGCGGCGAGGATCTCCATCGCCGGAGCCTGTACACGTTTTGGAAACGCACTATCGCGCCGCCCATGATGATGAACTTCGACGCCGCGAACCGGGAAGCCTGCGTCGTGCGCGAAACCCGCACCAACACGCCGCTCCAGGCGCTCAATCTGATGAACGACGTGACGTTCCTCGAATCGGCGCGCTTCATCGCGCAGAAGATGATGAAGGAGGCCGATCCGATCCCATATGGTTTCCGGCTGGTGACTGGGCGCACTCCTTCCGTGCGGGAGTTGGAGGTGCTGCGCAACAGCTATCGCTACCATCTCGACTATTTCGCGAACGAGGCAAACGCGCGGGCGTTTCTCGAGCAAGGCGAAACCGCCGGAGACGCGAACCTCGACCGCCGCCAACTTGCGGCCTACACCTCCGTGGCCAGCCTGCTCCTCAATCTGGATGAAACGGTGACAAAGGAATGAACGCGCTGCGATCGCTCGACATCACCCGCCGCCAACTTTTCTCGCGCGCTTCGAAGGGAATCGGCGTAGCGGCACTCGTGCATCTGCTCGAAAAGGACGGCGAGGCAGCCGGCGCGATTTCTGGAATTCCCCATTTCGCACCCAAGGCCAAGCGCGTCATCTACCTGTTCCAGCACGGCGCGCCCTCGCAACTCGATCTTTACGACTACAAGCCCGCTCTTGCCAAGCTCAGAGGCACGGAACTCCCGGATTCTATCCGTAAAGGGCAGCGCCTCACAGGCATGACGGCCTATCAGGCGAAATTCCCAACCGCGCCCACTGTGTTCAAGTTCGCGCAGCACGGAAAGTCCGGTACGTGGCTCAGCGAACTGCTGCCGCACACGGGAAAGGTCGCCGACGACATCTGCGTGATCCGCTCGGTCCACACGGAAGCTATTAATCACGACCCCGCCCTCACGTTTTTCCAGACGGGCTTTCAGCTTGCGGGACGGCCAAGTATTGGCGCGTGGCTTTCCTATGGACTCGGCAGTGAAAACCAGAACCTGCCGGCGGTTGTGGTGATGGTTTCGCAGGGGCTCGGCAACTCGCAGGCACTCGCGGACCGGCAGTGGGGAAGCGGTTTTCTGCCGACGCAGTACCAGGGTGTGAAGTTCCGCGCGGCGGCCGACCCGGTGCTCTATCTTTCCAATCCCGAAGGCTACGGGGGCGACGCGCGCCGGCGCTTCCTTGACGATCTTTCGAGTCTCAACAAGCTCAAACTCGACGATTACCAGGACCCGGAGATCGCCACGCGCATCGCGCAGTACGAGATGGCGTACAAGATGCAATCGTCCGTGCCGGAGCTGACCGATCTCTCGAAAGAGCCCGAGTCCACCTTCGACCTCTATGGGCCCGATTCGCGAAAGCCCGGGACCTACGCCGCGAACTGCGTGCTGGCGCGCCGCCTTGCTGAGCGCGGTGTGCGCTTTATTCAACTCTTCCACCGCGGCTGGGACCAGCACGGCAATCTGCCGCGGGACATCGCGAAGCAGTGCGGGCAGACCGACCAACCCTCGGCGGCCCTCATTCAGGATTTGAAGCAGCGGGGCATGCTGGATGAAACCCTGATCGTGTGGACGGGCGAATTCGGCCGCACGGTATATTCGCAGGGCACGCTCACGGAAACCGATTACGGTCGCGATCATCACCCGCGCTGTTTTTCCGTCTGGATGGCTGGCGGAGGCATCAAAGGCGGCACGGTCTACGGCGAAACGGATGAGTTCAGCTATAACATCGCCGAAAGCCCCGTGGAAGTGCATGACCTGCATGCGACGATGTTGCATTGCCTGGGCGTTGACCACACGAAACTGACGTACAAATTTCAGGGAAGGCATTACAGGCTGACCGACGTGCACGGCAGCGTAGTGCGGCCTGTTCTGGCTTGACAAGCTGCCATTGCGGACTACTACCTAGTTGCATAAGTCAGAGTACTTGGCTTTGGGGCCGGAAGGGAACACGACTGCCTTCTTCCATTCAAACGGCGCTGCCTTTTCGTTGTAGACTTCAACAAAGTCGTCGATCGCTTGCCGCACTTGCCGCGGCG
>SYKU01000193.1 GCA_005808865.1 Acidobacteriota bacterium | reverse complement strand
GTCGCTGAGCTGAAATTTCGCGGACTTTCGGCGCATGACTCAACATACAGTAGTACCAGAACTAATGCAACTAGACACTAGGCCACATTCTGGCGTGGCCGAACGGCGGCGGCGTCGACAACCTCGGCGGCGTTAGTACGGCGCAAGACGAGTGCATCCTGATCTACAAGCGCAATTCGACGCCAAATACACGGCATGTTTCCGTCGACGCGGCCAACAACGTTTGGGTGGCCGGGTACCCGTTCGCCCCTCAGGTCTTCGAGAAACTGAACGGAGCGACAGGCGCGACCATGGCGTCGTTTAACGCCACGCTGGTGCCGGATATATCGGATAACATAGTTCGCGGAGGCTGCGGCGGTTATGGCGGATTCATCGATAAAAACGGGATCCTGTGGTCCGCTACAATCAGCCAGAACCGGCTGTTGCGGTATGACACCAATCTTCCGGTTTCACCCTCGTCCGGACGCTGCATCGTAGTCAGTCTGTCGTACGGCCTGGGTGTGGAACCGAACGGCGACGTCTGGAACAACATGTGGACGAACAACACGATTACGAAGGTCACGCCGGCGGGCGGCATCTTCGCGGGTTTCCCGAAAGCCACCGGCGGCAGCGCCGGGCGGGGAGTGGCCGTGACGCCCACCGACAGCAACATCTGGGGCGCCAACAGCTCCAGCAATAACGTGACCCGGTACTTCAATACCGGCGTCATCCGAAAGCTTGTGCCGGTGGGAGCGCATCCCACCGGAGTGGCCGTGGATAACAAGGGCAGGGTCTGGGTCACGAACTTCATCGGCAACAGCGTGATGCGCATCGATCCAGCGGGCGGCGTAGACGGCTTGGGAGCGGTCGACCTGACAATATCGCTCGGAAGCTTCGACAACCCCGGCGTCGGGGTACGGGCCGGCAATCCGTACAACTACAGCGACATGACGGGCACCGTTGCGCTGGGGTCCACGTCCGCCCAGGGAATCTGGGATGTGATCCGCAACGGCGGTCACGCCGGCAAGAAATGGGGAGCGGTCCGGTGGAACGACGAGCCCCAGGGCGCACCCGGAAACCAGCCGGCATTGACGGAGATCGTTGTTGAGGGACGCGCGGCCGCGAGTCTCGCCGCGCTTTCTTCCACTGCGTATCTGGTTCTCACGTCAGGCGCGCAGACGGGACTGTTCGGGCAGTTTCTCGAGATTCGGACTACGCTCAAAGCTAACCCGTCCGAACAGAGTCCCATTCTCTCGGATCTGTCGGTGATGAACCTGTCGTGCCAGGTAGACGCCGACGCGGACGTCGACATCGACGACATTGCTTTAATAAACGCGGTCCGCAACACGGCGGTAAGCGCCGGCGATCCGCGCGATCCGGACGGCGACCTTCGGGCGACCGTTCTCGATGCCAGGCTGTGCGCGACACGCTGCACCAAGCCGAATTGCGCCCGCTAGTTAAAACAAGAGATAAGCAACAAGGAGAAATTACAATGCTTCGGAGAATGACTACACTGCTTGTCGGCGCGGTTCTGGCCACAGGCCTTGCCACCGCCGGGACCGTCTTCATCGCGCCCGCTTTCCAATCGGTCCTCATTGGGACTCCCGTCTCGGTGGACCTGGTCTATACAGGTATCCCACCGCTGGTCGGGTCCTTTGATCTCGACATCGCGTGGGCTCCCGCAATCCTCAGTCTGACGGGTCTGTCCTTCGGCACAACCTTGGGCGATCTGGGCCTGTTCGAAGGCGTTGGGGGCGGCGGAGTGGTCGCACCTGGATTGCTTGACATATTCGAAGTATCCTTTTTGACAATACCGGAACTGGCGGGACTGCAAGGAGTCGGACCGATCGTGCTTGCGACGCTTTTCTTCGACACGATCGGATTGGGAGTTAGTCCCGTCTCGTTCTCGGGTGCGCCGAATTTCGAACTGCTGATCTCTGACCACCTGGGCGCCGTGATTCCCTCCGCATTTGACGGGGGAGCCGTGGAGGTGACAGCGCCTTCGCTAGTTCCAGAACCGGGAAGCATCGTCCTTCTGCTTTCCGGGGCGGGCGCGCTGCTTTGGTTCCGCCGCCGCGCGGCTTAACGGGCGGCGAGTTCTCCGGCGGCAGGCGGAATCGTGCCAGAATCTACGTTTGCTCTTCAGATTCCGGCTTGACTTCCTCCTGCCGTTTGCATTTGTATGTCCGGCGTTCGCTCAGCACGCATTTCACCTGAAACCGAATGATACCGGCGTTTCTTACGGCGATACCGTCACGGATTAGCGCCTCTACACGGCCTTCTTCGAGACCAACGTTGTAACGCTTTTCCCCCTGCTTCCCGTGAAGTCTGTCCACTCGTGATGGCGTGGCGACCGCGTCATGGGCGGAGGCCGCGGAACCATCGAGGCGCGCCTCAAACGGGATGTGATCGCTTACAAGCCGACCGTGATGCCGATCATGCTCGGAATGAACGACGGCCGCTACCGCCCCTTCGACGCGTCCATCTTCGAAACTTACAGGGTCGGCTACGAGAACATCGTCAGGACGATGAAGGACGCCGCACCGGGTCTGCGGTTCACGCTGATTCAACCTTCTACCCACGACGACGTGACGCGGCCGGCGACGGTGGCGGGCAGTTACAACGCGACGCTGCTACGGTACGTGGATTTCGTGAAAGAAGTGGCGCAGAAGAGCGGGCAACCGGTGTCGGATCTGAAATACGTCCGTGGAATAGACCCGCGACAGGCCGGGGAGGCGCGTCCCACGGGGATACCAGCACTACTCCCGGTTGAGCGCCTTAATCCGAAATAGCGGCTTCGATTTTTCCGCAGCTTCCATTTCATAGGTCTGCGAGGTTTTCGCCGGATCGTAGTCCCGCCACAACCATAGAAGCTCTTCCGCCAATTCTGCATGGCCGCCATTACGGCTATGCGTGCCGTTGCCCCAGGAGAGGTGGAAATCGTAGTCCATAAGTTTGAGCGAATTTGCCATTTGGATGTTCTGGAGCGGCCAGCTTCCGTGGCTGTTTTCGAGATCGCCCGAACCGTCCTGAAGCCACACCCGGATGTTGCGCTTGGGTTCCTTTCGGATCTTGTTCGGATAGACGTTCCCGCCGTCGATCTCGCCCGGATGCCACTGGATGCTGGTGAAACTTCCTATGCGCGAGAGGACGCGGCTGAACTGATCCGGCTGGTGCCAGGCGATGTTGAAGGCGCAGATTCCGCCGGAAGAATCGCCGGCGATCGCGCGGCTGTAGCCGTCGGTGCGGAGGTTCCATGTTTTCGAAACTTCGGCGAGGATCTCGTCTCTGAGGAAGCGCGCGAACTTGTCGTTTACTGTGTCGTACTCCTCGCTTCGCATGGCTCGGCTGCCCACTTTGCCTGGCGAGATCAGGACATGGACGATGACCGGAATCTTCTTTTCGGCGGTCAGGTTGTCGAACACAATCTGATTGCGAGAGGTCTCCCGCGGCACCAGAACTTCGCCATCCTGCCAAACCATGAGCGCCGCCGGAGTGGCGGAGGAATAAGCCGCGGGAGTATAGACCCAGTAGTCCGATTTCATGCCATCGTACAATCTGCTCTCGTGGACCTTCTTCGCGGAAAGCGTTCCTGGCCGAACGCCGGGCTTGAGGTAGGAATACGGACCGAATGCCGGGATGTCCGTGCGTCCGCCGAAGGACGCGCCGCCGACATTGTAACGGAAGTTGTGCGTCCGCCCGGTGGAGAGCCTGGCTGTGGCAAACCAGAGGTTGGAGCCTCGGACGCGCCTCATTTTTTGAGCCGGAAATTCGTCGAGCACGAGTTCGGGCGCAGTGGCGGCGTCGACCGCGAAGATGAAGTCAGGACCTTCCCCAAGGAAGGCCGTTCCCTTCGCGAGGTTGTCGCCGCCGAGTGTGGCCGGAAGCGCTTCGACGAGCTTCGCGGAATTCGCGCGGACGAGGGCGTAGAGCTCCTGGAAGGTGAGTTTGTCGGCCGCGGAAGCGAGGCTCGCGAAGGAAAGGCAAAGCCAAAAATAACGCATCAGCAAATGCTATCACAGGCGCGTGTCCATCCTGCCCGCCCATTTCAGAAACCGGACAAGTTCGCGGCGTTCGGAAAACATGAATCGCCAGAACGATTTGAAATCGATGGAGTCCGCGTGCAGCCCGGAGTAGGTCTCGATGCGCCACTTCAGATAGGGGCTTCGCCAGGGGCTGAGGCGGTAGCCCCTCGTCATCCGCCACAGGACGGCGATTTCGTCTTCACCGATCACAATTTGCGCTCTCCGGCAGTGTCCAGGCAACCGGGCCAAGCCGAAGCAAGCGGTTGTTGAAACCGCGGGCAATCGCCATGTTCATGGCAGTACCTCTTTTTGTACCATTTGCCGCCGCCTGATTACGCGGGGGCCCGGCCGGATGCAGATCGCCCATCCCTTTCAGTAGCCTTCTTCATGCCCTCGCCCTCTTTGGTCGCGTAGTAGCCGGACCTCGTCCGCACCGTGGGGCGATTCGGCCCCGTCGCCGTCACCTTAATCTGCCGGAAACTGCCGTCGAGCGTTTGATTCGCTGGCGAATACGCAATAACATACTGGTTGCGAATTTCGTGCGCCACTTTTTGCGCGATCTTGTCCACCTCCCCCAACTCCTTCGGATAGTAGGACTGCCCGCCCGTTGCCTCCGTCAAGTTGTCGAGCGCGCGCTTTGCCCGCTTCGCCTCGCGCTGAGCTTCTTCTGTGAGCAGGCCAATCGCGTAAACCAGCACCTCGCTCTGCTGGGCCTCCCGGACCAGCTTTTCGAGACTGTTCGCGCTGCTGTTGTCGTCTCCATCGGTAATCACCAGCAGCACCTTCTTGTCGCGTTTCGCCTTCTGCTTTACGTGGTCCATCGACATCAGCACGGCGTCCCGCATCGCCGTCCCGCCACGAGAGTCGATCTTGGTCAGTCCCTCTTCCAGTTCCTTCGGTTTGCTCGTGAAGTCCCGGTCCAGGAAGGCCTCATCGTTGAAGTTGACTATGAAAATTTCGTCGATTGGATTCGACGCCTTCACCAGCGTCATCGCTGACGCTTCCACCTTCTGGCGTTTGTCCCGCATGCTACCGCTGTTGTCGATCACAATTCCCATTGAGACCGGAACGTCCTCGCGCTTGAAGAAGCGAATCTGCTGCTCGACCCCGTTCTCAAAAACCTTGAAAGCCTTCTGAGGCAGACTCGTGACCAGGTGCCCATTCTTGTCCACGACCGTCGCGGGAAGCACAACCAGGCGCGTGTCGGCGCGGAAGACCGCGCCCTCTCCCTCCTGCTGTTGCTGCGGCTGTCCCCGGGTTTCCCGCGATCCCATCAGAACGGCCGCGGCGAGTGCCAGTCCGAGGCTAGCGCGTTGGCGCATAGTATCCAGTCCTCCAAAATGCCCTTAGCGGCGGCAGGCCGCGGGGTTGAACCAACTTCACCTGAACGCGCCGGTACTTCCCATCCCGTTCCTGATTGAGCGGCGTGTACCCCAAGATGTACTGATTGCGCAGCTCGATCCCGATCTTCGCCGCGACGTCCGGCAACTGATTCAGATCTTCGACGGCGAAATGCCTTCCGCCGGTCTGCTCCGCCATTTCGTTCAGTAGACCCGGACCGGACAACTCTTCCGCCGTCCTGCCGCGCGAGGCGGCTGGTTCGAATATTCCCATTGCATATATTTGGACGTCCGCTTCGCGCACAAGGTTCTTAATTTCCGTTTCCGTGTAGCGGCTGCTGTTGTCGCCGCCGTCGGAGATGATAAGTAGCGCCTTCCGCGGATTGTGGGCTTTCTTCATTTCGTTAAGCGCAAGATACACTCCATCGAGGAGCGCGGTGCGCCCCTTCGCCTGCGTAAATGTGAGCCGGTTCTGGATCTCCTCGAGCGAGGTGGTGAACCCCTGCACGAGCGTAGGGCGGTCGTTGAACTGAACCAGGAAACACTCGTCCTCCGGATTCGCCGTCTTGAAGAACTGCGCGACCGCTTGCCTGGCTTTGCCCATCTTGTTGCTCATGCTGCCGCTCGCGTCAAAGACAAGACCGACGGAGAGCGGCGCGTCTTCGCTCGCGAAATGCGTGAGCGTTTGCTCCTTCTTGTCTTCGAGCAGCTTGAAATTTTCCTTTTCCAGGCCAGTTACGAAGCGATTGAGCGGGTCGGTCACGGTGACGTTGATCAGCACCAGTGTAGTGTCGACGCGAAGGTTGCCTCGGGGCGAAGCAGCCTCGGACGAACCGGCTTTAGCGCGCGGTTCTATCGCCACTTTCTGGTCTGTCTTGGGAGTGTCCGCGCTATAACCGGCGAGTCCGAGCGCCGCAAGAAGGATCGTTACGCCTGCCGTCAATTTGCGTGTCGAAGAGGATGGCGCGCACATCAGGAGCACCTCATCGATAAGTCTAGCATCCAGGCACGATTCCGGCGCATGGGGCTATTTTTTCGCCGGCGCCGGTTTGGCATCCAGGTTCCTGGCGAGGTCGGCTGCCGTAATTTCACACTTCGCTCCGCCAGCCGGCACATCAACTTTCGCCGTCCATAGAATGGCGTTTACCACCATGCGGCGGAAATCCTCAATGCCCCAATTCTTGTGAAAGTGACCTCCGGTGAATCCGAAGCCGCGTCCGCCGTCGGCGCGCTCCACGGCCCAGGCGATGGTCTCCTTGCGAGGCGCGTCCTTGGGTAACATAGCCGTCAGGATCGGCTGCACGCCGGTATCACCTTCGCGAAATCGTATCTTGTAATACCACTCGTCGTTCCCCGAAAAGCTCTTCCAACCGCGGGAGATCGGATGGTTAGGCGCTGCTCGGGAAACCTCGACATCGTTGTGGGGGTTGAGAGAATAGGGACGGTCGTAGAAGCCCCCAATCCAATCGAGCAACTCCGGTCCGCCCTTCTCCTTTGGGACTTCCACGGCGTAGTGCAAACAGGCGAAACCGGTGCCTTTCGCCATGAGCTTTCCCAACATGTCGAGGCGATTCTCCTTGATTATGGGGTGGCGCGCTCCACCGTCCATGTACAGAACGATAGCGTTTGCGCCTCTGAATACCGATTCATCTTCGGGCCAACCGCCTCTAACCACGTCTGTTTCCACGCCCTTGTTCTGCCGGAGGCACTGGTCGAGCAGTAGCGTGCCTGCGTTGAATTCGTGTGCGCCCGGCCCGTGGCTGGGCGTCCCTGCCACAAGAACGATCTTCGCCGGCTGAGCCATTGGGCAAACAATCGCCGCGAGAAGACGGCCGCAAAGTCTGGTCATAGTGGTGAGTTCTCTTCCAGCCCCAATTCTACCCCAGCCCATCGCGCTATGATGTGAGCCGATGAGACTAGTAACCAAGGCTCTGCTCTGGCTCGCATTCGCCGCGGGCGCCGCTAGCGCGCTCGATTACGACGCGTTGGCCGCGCGTATTTTGAAGTCCTTGAAGCTGTCGCGCGGAGAACGCGTGCTTTTGCACCCGGATCCCGAATATTTCCGGGAGTTGATTGATCCCTTGCGGCGCCGCCTGCGCGCGGCTGGGGCGCGGGAAGTCTTTGCGCTCGATGAGTCAACCGGCGTCTATCTGTGGCTTCCGTTACGTCCGGAGCGTCGCGAGTTGCCGCAGGGAGAGCGAGAGGATCTGGGACGCTGGCTTGACCAGGGCGGTGCTCACCGGGCGATCCATTTTCATTGGGCCGACGGCAGCCGCGATCTGGATGGCCTCGCCGGCGAACATTCCGAAGCGCTTGACGATCTCTATCAGGATGCGCTTGAAACGGACCTCGCGGCCATCGGCCGCGCGCAGGACCGCGCAATCTCCATGCTGCGATCGGGAACCGTACGTGTTCGCACCTCCGCTGGGACAGATATTAGTTTCCGTGTGGGCAACCGCCCCTTCAACAAGCAGGACGGCGACGCATCCGCGGACCGCATGAAAAGCGCGCGAGTTCGGATCGACCGGGAAGTGGAGTTGCCAGCCGGTGTACTTCGCGTGGCGCCGCTTGAGGAAACCGTCAACGGCGTCATCGTGATTCCGCAAGCTCGAATTGCAGGCGTGACTGCCGAAAGCATCCGCCTTCAGATTCGCTCCGGCGCCGCGGCGAACGTGGAAGCGGCAACCAACGCCGCAGCCGCGCGATCGCTGCTTTCGCTGACCGGCGAGACCCGCGGACGGTTCCGCGAATTCTGTCTCGGCTTTCATCCAAAGCTCACGGCAACGCCCGGCCAGAGGACGCTGCCTTATTACGGTTACGGAGCGGGCGTCGTACGAATGAGTTTTGGCGACAATCAGGAATTGGGCGGCGCCGTGAAGGGCGGCGCGGTGCGCTGGCTATTCTTCACCGATGCGACGGTCGAAGTGGACGGCCGCGTCCTGGTCCGCGAAGGCAACCTGATCGAGTGACGGCCGCGCCGCCTGGACTGTCAGGGCCGGACGATTGTGCCATCGAGCCGGCGGTCGTTTCCACGGCTGCCACGGACACCTCTATAGGGAAATTTCGCCGCGGCTTTTTCGTCCAGGTCGATTCCGAATCCGGGTGCCAGGCCCTCCGCACTCCGAACGCCGATTCATGAGGTCAAGTGTACCTGGGTTTCTTCCCGCATCCGATTCGACAGAGACGCGTGAAAACCGGTCACGCGGCGCTCCGTCACGGCGAGGCAAGTGTACCGCGAAACTCGGGCACTTTACCTCGCGACTGTCAAGTGCTAAATGGGATAGTCGCTTCCAGGACTTCGCCTGGCTTTCCCTGAACTGGTCAGCACACGTACAGCCTAAGCTGTGAAGCTGTATACTAATTTACAGTTCCACGGAATGCTTTCGATGGCCTCACGTGCGGTTTGGATAACAACGCTTTCCCTGGCCGCGGCAGGTCTGACAACTCGCGCGCTCGCCGCACCGCCGCCTTCCAACGCCTCATTGCGCTCCGTCGTCAATCAATATTGCACAGCTTGCCACAACGCCAGGATGAAATCGGGGGCGCTGGCGCTCGATTCCCTTGACCCGGACAAAGTGAGCCACAACCCGGCGGCGTGGGAGAGAGTTGTCCGCAGGCTTAGTGGACGTTACATGCCGCCCGTAGGGCTGCCAAGGCCGGATGAAGACACCTACAAAGCCGTGCTCGCTTCGCTTGAATCCTCGCTCGATGGCGCGGCTGCGGCGAAGGCGAACCCCGGACGAACCGATACGTTCCGGCGGCTGAACCGGACCGAATACCGCAACGCCATCAGGGATCTTCTCGCTCTGGATGTCGACGTCTCGTCCCTGTTGCCCGCGGACGAATCGAGTCACGGCTTTGACAACGTAACTGTCGGCGATCTCTCGCCGACGTTGCTGGAGCGGTACCTGTCCGCCGCACGGAAGATCAGCCGCCTCGCCATGGGAAGCCCCATTCGGTCGCCGGGAGGACACACCATCAGCCTGCCGCCAGACCTTACGCAGGAGGAACACTTCGATGAGCTTCCACTCGGCACCCGTGGCGGCGCCGTGGTTCACTATACCTTTCCAAGGGATGCCGAGTACGAAATCCAACTTCGGCTGACGCGAGACCGCAACGAACGAGTTGAGGGCCTGTACGAACCGCACGAAATCGAGTTGACGCGCGATGGCGAGCGCATCGGACTATTCACTGTAAAGCCCCCGGCTAAGGGAGTCGATCATCACGCCGTCGATAACCACCTCAGTTTACGCATGCCTGTGAAGGCGGGTCCCCATGCGCTCGGCGCGGCGTTTCTGAAGAATCCGTCGACGTTGCTCGAGACCGAGCGTCAGCCCTATCAGGTGCACTTCAACATGGACCGGCACCCTCGAGTACAACCGGCCCTGTACTCCATCTCGATTATCGGCCCTTACAACTCGAGCGGTCCTGGCGACACTCCAAGCAGGCGGCGAATTCTCGCGTGTCAGCCATCAAAGCCTGAGGAAACAGCCTGCGCCAAACAGTCGCTCGCGATCCTGATGCGCCGCGCGTACCGCCGCCCGGTTACCGATGAGGACTTGAAGGTCCCACTGAAGTTCTACGAGGACGCCCGCAGGGAAGGCGGGTTCGAAGCGGGCATGGAAATGGCGTTGAGCGCCGTGCTGGTGAGTCCTGAATTTCTCTTCCGCGTCGAGCAGGACCCGGCCGGTATAGCACCGGACACGGCCTACCGCATCGGAGATTTGGAACTTGCATCCCGGCTCTCGTTCTTCCTTTGGAGCAGCATTCCGGACGACGAACTGCTCGACGCCGCAATTGCGGGAAAACTTCATACACCCACCGTGCTCGAACAGCAGGTGCGCCGTTTGCTTAAGGACAGGCGCTCGGAGGTTCTGGCAACCAATTTCGCCTCGCAGTGGCTCTACCTGCGCAATCTCGCGTCGTCAAATCCGGACATGCGAATGTACCCGGACTTCGACGACAATCTGCGGCAAGCCTTCCGGCGGGAGACCGAGATGTTGTTCGAAAGCGTGTTGCGGGAGGATCGCAGCGTTCTCGATCTGCTCACGGCAAACTACACGTTCCTCAATGAACGCATCGCCAAACACTATGGGATCCCGAATGTCTACGGAAGCCGCTTCCGGCGTGTCGAGTTGGGCGGGGAAATGAACGGCAAACGTGGGGGAATCCTCCGCCAGGGAAGCGTTCTCACGGTCACTTCCTACCCTACCAGAACCTCGCCCGTGATTCGCGGCAAATGGATTCTCGACAATATCCTGGGCGTTCCCCCGCCACCGCCGCCCGCGGCCGTTCCGGCGTTAAAAGAAAGCATCGGTTCCGGAAAACTTCCGCCCATGCGGGAGCGTCTCGCCGAGCACCGCACAAATCCGGCCTGCTCCGGTTGCCATCAGCTGATGGACCCGGTGGGCTTCTCGCTCGAGAATTACGACGCCGTCGGCCGCTGGCGGACTTCCGAAGACGCCACAATGGTTGATGCCTCGGGCGGCCTTCCTGACGGCAGCAAGTTCAGCGGCGTCTCGGGACTCCTGCGCGCCGTCGAAAACCGGCCCGACGCTTTTCTGACTACGTTTACGGAAAAGCTTCTTACTTATTCGTTAGGTAGGGGCGTTGAATATTACGACGCTCCCGCAGTCCGAAAGATCGTTCGAGACGCACGGGCGAAGGACCTGCGATTCTCGGAGTTCATCGTCGGCATTGCCGCCAGCACACCGTTTCAAATGAGGAGATCGCAATGATCGTCACGAGGAAATCTCTCCCCCGCCGCACCATGCTGCGGGGAATGGGCGCCACCCTGGCGCTGCCGCTGCTCGATGCAATGGTCCCGGCTATGACCGCGCTCGCCGCGACGCCGGCAAAGCCCGTACGCCGTTTGGGATTTGTGTACGTCCCTATGGGATCGAACATCTCTCAATGGACGCCGCCTGGAACGGGAAAGCTCACCGACCTGTCGCCGTCCCTTCGTTCGCTCGCAGCGTTCGTCGATCACCTTACGGTCATCACGAATCTCGAATTGAAGAACGCGTATCCGGGCACTCATGCTACTTCGAACGCGGCGTTCCTCAGCGCCGCCACCGCGAAGTGGACCGAGAGCAGCGACTACCATCTCGGCACCACCGTCGACCAGATAGCCGCGCGGAATATGGGCGGGGACACGCGGCTGCCCTCGCTCGAGCTGGCGATGGATCTCCTTGCGACCGTCGGCCAGTGCGATAACGGCTACGCCTGCGTCTATCAGAACAACCTGTCCTGGTCCTCACCCACGACGCCGCTTCCGGCCGAGGCTCACCCGCGCATCGTATTCGAGCGCCTGTTCGGCGAGGGTGGCAGCACGGCGGACCGCCACGCCGAACTACGGAAGAACGCGAGCCTCCTCGATTGGGTTAATGAGGATATTACCCGTTTGAAGAAGAAACTCGGGGCAGGCGACCGCGGCAAAGTGGCGCAGTACCTCGATACAGTCCGTGAGGTCGAACGCCGCATACAGAAGGCCGAGGCCGCGACGGCGGGCTCTCCGCTCCCGGATCTCGACCGCCCGGTTGGCGTGCCCGCATCCTACGCGGACCACGCAAAGTTGATGTTTGACTTGCAGGTGCTTGCCATGCAGGCCGACGTCACTCGGGTCATTACGTTTCAGCTCGCACGGGAAGCCAGCACGCGGACTTATCCCGAAATAGGCGTCTCCGACGCTCACCATCCGCTGACTCACAACAAGGGAAATCCGGAAATGCTGGCGAAGGTGGCACAGATCAACGCCTTCCATGTGTCGCTGTTCGCCTATTTTCTCGACAAGCTGAAGTCCACGGCGGATGGAAATGGGTCGCTGCTCGATCACTCCGTTTTCCTTTACGGAAGCGGGATGGGAAATCCCGACGTGCACGATCACGTGAATCTGCCGATTTTGGTTGCCGGAGGTGGCGCCGGCAATCTCAAGGGCGGCCGTCATATCAGGTATGCCAAGCCCGCACCGTTGGCGAACCTGCATCTGACCCTGCTCGAGAAGGCGGGTGTCCACCTCGACTCCTTTGCCGACAGTAACGGAAAAGTGAAGGAACTGCTTGATCCGCTCGCATTGTAGGCCGGTGTTGAAGGGGCACAGACTTTGGGAATGGGGAGCGGCCGTGCTGCTATCCACGGTCAGCCTCGCCGGTCCAACCATTTCCAGCTCGCAACTCGCCGACGCCGTGAAACAGGCGGATCGCGTTGCCGTTCGAGCTCTCCTCGAACGTCGCTCCGACGTCAATGCTCCTCAGGTCGATGGGACCACGGCACTGCATTGGGCGGCACACCAGGACGATCTCGAAACGGCCGGCTTGTTGATCGGCGCCGGCGCGAACGTGAAGGCCGCGAACCGCTATGGAGTGACGCCGCTCTCTCTGGCCTGCACGAATGGCGCCGCCATGGTCGAGTTCCTCCTCAAATCTGGCGCGGATCCGAACACGGCGCTCCCGGGCGGTGAGACGGCGCTCATGACTGCCTCGCGCACCGGAAACGTGGCTGCGGTTAAAGCGCTGCTTTCGCGCGGGGCCGATTTCAAGGCTAAGGAATCGAGGCGTGGACAGACGGCCCTGATGTGGGCCGCCGCCGAAGGCCACGCCGCTGTGGTCGAGACGCTGATCGAGGCAGGGGCGGATTTTCGTGCCCGCTTGAAGACCGGGTTTACGCCATTTCTGTTTGCGGTGCGCGAAGGCCGCATCAGCGCAGTCCGCTCGCTGCTTAAGGCCGGCGCGGACATCAACGAAACCGTGCTCACGGAGCAGAACACCGCGACCAAACTCGCGAGCGGCGCGGGGGCGCCGCGACACGGCACAAGCGCACTGGTCTTGGCCGTTGCGAATGCGCACTTCGAACTTGCGGCGGTGCTGCTCGACGCCGGGGCTGACCCGAATGCGGCGGCCTCCGGCTACACGGCGCTGCACGCAATCACGTCGGTCCGCAAGCCGGGCCTGGGCGACAATGACCCGGCTCCGGAAGGGTCCGGCAACATGACCAGTCTCCAACTGGTGAGGAAGCTCGCGTCGCGCGACGCGAACCTCAACGCCCGGATGACGCGGCGGATCGCTTTCGGACTCACGGGCTTGAATACCATGGGTGCGACTCCTTTCCTGCTTGCCGCCAAGAATGCTGACGCCGAGCTGATGCGGTTGTTGGCGGAACTAGGTGCGGACCCCTCCCTTACGAATGATGACGGTTCAACGGCGCTGATGGCGGCCGCGGGACTTGGAACACGATCTCCAGGCGAGGACGCCGGGACGGAGCCCGAAGTCTTGGAAGCGCTCCAGGTGGCGCTCGATCTGGGCGCGGACCTGAACGCGGTAAACAAGAACGGAGAGACGGCGATGCATGGAGCGGCCTACAAAAATAGCCCCCGCGCCGTGGAATTTCTGGCCGCCAAGGGCGCGAACATTGAAATCTGGAACCGGAAAAACAAGTTTGGCTGGACGCCCCTGACGATCGCCGAGGGACACAGATTCGGAAACTTCAAGCCCTCCGCGGTGACCGTGGCCGCGTTTCACCGGGTCATGAAAACGGCCGTGGTGGCGTCGGGCGGGAAGCCCTGAAAGGGAAACGCACAAGCAATCTCCACCCTCAAGACCGCGGCGCCGCGGCCTATGCCCCGCAGTGGAAGCGCATTCCTCTCAAAGCGGCCGCGCCCGTAGCGCGGGAACACCCGCTTCGAGATCGAGAGAATAGGGTCTCCAGCCTGCCCGGGGATCTCGCCTCGAACAAGGTGATTGCGGAAGCCCAACACTGCCGCGATCCCTTCACCTGTTCGGCGCTGGCATTCGCCGCGGCTCTGTGAGAAGGTTGCGGGAAATAAAATTCAGGCTGCCGTTTGCCGCGCGGGCGCTTCCGCGGATTTGATCGGCGACGGCAAGAGCGCGCGTTGCCGGCCTCATCTCAGCCGGGGAGACGCAACGCAGTCACTTCGCACCCCGCTTCAAATGGGTCGTCATGAACTCCCCCATCGAATATGCCAGGATGCAGAACATCAGCGCGTCCAGGGCGGCGAAGGCGCCGGCGGCGAAACCTTCGTGCATGGCGTGCTGCATCTCAGTTGAAATCTTTACGATCGCTAGAATCGCCGTCGGCATCGCGGGACCCAAAGTGTACAACCTGTTCGCACGGTCGATGTAACGATCGGGAGCGCTCCGGAACTGCGTGATCCTCGTCACCACCCCTTCGCCTATCAGCTTCGAAAGCCGTTCCTCAAGCACAAGCATATAGCGTGCTTCGCGCGAGATAACCGCCGTCCGGCTCAGTACCTGAGCGATCAGGCTGCACAGAATGAACCACATTACCGAAGTGACCGCGTGATGAACCCAGAACCGGTCGAGTTGGGTGGCGTCAGAGTGAGCGGCGTTCGCGATCCACGCGATGGCGATGTTCTGGAACGCAGCCTGGTCCAGAATTTCTATGGCGAAGGCAAATAGCACGGCGAAGATCCCGGCCGCTATGTACATCCGCAAGCGCAGTTGGGTTTCGATTACTTCGCGGGAGTCCCGGTAATGCTGAAAAAGGATTTCTGCAACCTTATCGGGACTCGCCGTCATCCTTCATCTCCAAACACGCGCTTGAAAATCCGGCTCACGTTACGAAGCTGGCGGTCGAGCGAAAAACTGCCGGCAATTTGTTCGCGAGTAAGCGCGGCCGCGATTTCGGGGTCGGTCTCGATGGCCGCCCGGAAATCCCCCTCCTCCCGCCAGGCGCGCATGGCGTGCGTCTGAACCAGGCGATAGGCCGTCTCACGCAGCATGCCGGACGCCGCGAGATCGAGGAGAACCTGGCCTGAAAACACCAGGCCTCGCGTCAGCTCGAGGTTCCGCCGCATGCGCTCGGGATACACCATAAGATTCTCGACCAGGAGCGCGGTCTTCTCGAGCAGGTAATCGGTAAGGATCGTCGAATCGGGCAGAATGACGCGCTCGACGGACGAGTGTGAAATATCACGCTCATGCCACAGGGCGATGTTTTCGAACGCCGCTTGCGCGTTCGACCGTACGACTCGTGCAAGTCCGCAAATCTGTTCGCAAGTCACGGGATTTCGCTTATGCGGCATGGCCGAACTGCCCTTCTGTCCGCTTGAGAAGAACTCCTCAGCCTCGCGCACTTCGGTGCGCTGCAGGTGCCGCACTTCAAGCGCGATTTTCTCGCAACCGGCGGTGATGAGTGCGAGCGTCGAAATATAGTGAGCGTGGCGATCGCGTTGCAGCACCTGCGTCGAAGCCGGGGCTGGCTGGAGCCCAAGCCTCGCACAAATCTTTTCCTCGGTTTCCGGACCCAGATGCGCGAACGTGCCCACGGCGCCCGAAATTTTGCCGAATCGCATGCCGTCCGCCGCGTCACGCAGACGGGCAGAGTTCCGGCCGGCCTCTTCGTAAAAAACGGCAAGCTTCAGTCCAAAGGTGGTCGGCTCCGCGTGGACGCCGTGCGTGCGCCCGATCTGAACTGTTGATCGGAATTCAAGTGCACGCCGCTTCAGCGCTCCTCGAAGCCGGGCAAGGCCGCGCTCGATCAACAGGGACGCCTGGTGGACTTGAAGCGCCTGCGCCGTGTCCACCACGTCGTTGGACGTCAATCCAAAGTGAAGCCAGCGAGACGCTTCGGCATGACCCGCTGACGCCATGGTTTCAGCGACAGCCGTCGTGAAAGCGATTACATCGTGCCTCACTTCTTTCTCAATTTCGGCGATGCGCGCGGTGTCAAAGCCGGCGTGCATGCGCAACGCTTTCGCCGCTTCGGCTGGTACTTCACCGGCCTCGGCGAGCGTCTCTGACGCAGCCAATTCCACTTCAAGCCACTGCTGGAACTTGTTCCGCTCGCTCCAGATTTGACCCATTTCCGGGCGCGTGTATCGGGAAATCATCTCTAAGCGAGTTTAGCAGCCTGGGCGCTCCGGCTCAGATCAGACGCTGACAACGGCGCATCCCGCGCCGCGAATCAGGGAGTAGGCGTTGGTGCGCAAGCGGCCGAAGACTCCGGACGACGAGCCCCTGCCGATGACAAGCAAATCGGCATGATACTTCACGGCGGCCGCACAAACAACCTTCGTGACGTCGCCGTCCTCGATGTGCGTCTCGGGTTTGACGGCGAGCCTTTCGGTCAGCCGCTCCAACTCCTCCCGAGCTTGTCCAGCGAGCATCGCCCGCCAGTCCGGATCGAAATAGCCGCCTTCGCGCGGCTGGAGCGACGGAGTGGCGTGGATTATCGTGAGCCGGGCGTCGAGCGCCGCGGCCATGTGCGCCGCCCATTCCAACGTTTTTGGGCTCTGCACCCCGAGGTCTAGCGCGCAGAGAATGTTCCTCAGCGGCGGCTCCCCTGCGGCCTCGGCCTCTTCCAGATGCGCGCCCGTAAGCACAGGACAATCGGCATCATGCAGCACCTTAGCCGTGACCGAACCAAGAATGAAGCGCCGGAACGGACCGTAGCCGTGGGTTGGCATCACGATAAGGTTCGTGTGCTCTTTGTGCGCGTGATCGACGATCATCGACGCAGGCTCGCCTTCGACGACAAGGCGATTCACCTTGAGGGCTTCTAATTCCTTAGCCAGATACGCGTCGAGTTCGTCTTTCACACGCTCCGCCCGGTGGGCGACGTATCCCGCAAGCACGGAGCCTCCCGTTTCGAACGAGGCAAATTCATACTCTGGCGGGACCAGGGCATAGAGCAATGTCAGTTCGCTCTGGAACCGGCTGGCCAGCGTCCGGGCGTAATGCGCCGCGCCAGTACAGCGGGCCGAAAAATCCACGGGGAACAGGATCTTGTTCAAGGGCAGCATGGTGACTCCTTCCACGCAAGCTGCAGCAATTCGCTGGCCGCTCGAGTAGGGCGCAATTCAGCGTTCGACGCCGAGGTCGGTCAGTATCTTCGGCGCGGTCTCCTCCATGGCGAGAAGGCTGTGGCACGCGTTGCAGTCCTGTGTGATGGACTTCCCGGCGCTGTTCGGGTGCTTGTCATCATGGCAGCGAAAGCAGCCAGGATAGTCTTCGTGGCCGATGTTGTTCGGGTATGTCCCCCACGTGACCTTCATTTTCGGGAACACATTCCGGCTGTAGATCGAAAGAACGGCCGCCGCTGACCGCTTGATGTCCGCTTGACGCTCCTGGAAGACAGCCGGATATGAGGTCCTATAGAAGTTCTCAAAGCCGGCTTCAATGGTTCCGGCGCCTGCCTGCCGCAGCAACTCGACGCTCTTTTTTCGCGCAAACGGCAATTCCCGCGAGATTCCCCCATCGTCGAGAGCGCGGTCGACGGCACGCTCCGGCAGGTCGAATACGTGGGTTGGACGGTTGTGGCAGTCCATGCAGTCCATCTCGCGGATGCTCATTCCCTTCGGCGGTTCCGCGCCGCCGAAGGTCTCCGAGCGGCCGGAATCGTTCTTGTATTCAACCCACGGGATCGTCTGCCTCTGGGCGTCGGCGTGCGCGTAACGAATGCTGACGCCTTGGCCGAGGTGCGCTCCGTGTATTCCGGGAGTGCGGCCGCCGCCACCGATGCGCATCAGTAGGACGGTCTTCGTCCTGGTGTTGGCTTCATCGTCGGCGAATTTCGTGATCGATCTCAGCCGGTCGCCTCCGTACTTCTGCGGCCAATGACAGGTTTCGCAGGTTTCGCGCGCGGGCCGCAGGTTCGCCACTGGCGTGGGTATGGGTGTCGGATAGTTCTGTAAGGCCACGGCGAATACCTGGCCCACTCCTGAAAGCTTGCTTTGCACGAACCACGACGCGCCCGGGCCAATGTGGCATTTTACGCACTCGACCCGCGAGTGTGGGGAATTCCCATAGGCCGCGTACTCCGGTTCCATCACCGTGTGGCATGTCGTGCCGCAAAAGGCCGAGGAATCCATGTAGCTGACTGCCTGGTAGCTCACCTGGCCGGCGACCACCACGTTGACAATCGACGTAAGCCCCACGAAGATCAGGAGCCGGCGGAACTCCGAGTGGTGTAGATCGAGGGGCGGGAACGACGAGGGATACGACCCGTCCCTGTTCTCCCGGCGGCGCCTGAACCAGATTCCCGCCGGGATCAGTGAAAGTCCTCCAAAAAATAGTGCGGGCAGGCCGAGGAAGACAAAAATCCCGAAGTAGGGATTGCCGACTTCGCCCCGCATGCTCAGCGGAAGGAACGAAAACCAGAGCACCGTGGCGCTCGTGACCGTGAAGACACCGATCCTGCTTATCCAGTTGTTGGATAGATAGACAAGTGGAGCGAATTTTTCTTTCATTTAGCTTTCTTCTTGCTCTTCCCCGTAAGCCACGCAGTGTCCATCGGGTATACGTCGGGATCGAAAATCACGAAATAGAAATGCCAGACGACAATGGCGAGAGTGGCCAAAACCGCCTCATAATAGTGAATCGATGTTGCGATGTCGAGCGCGTCCTTCGGCAGCCACCGCATGACAAGATTGTTCGCCCAGAGCATCACTCCGCTCAGGATCATCACGGCCGCGCCCCACACCACCGCCCAATACTCGGCCTTCTCCACGTAACTATGCGGGGAACGGGGTGGCGGGGCTGACAATATTCCCAGGTTGTACAGAAAACGGCGGGAACCCTCGATGATATCGGCCCATCGGGGCAGAAGGGACATCCAGTGCCTCCGCAAGTCCGGACTTACCCACAGCGAAAAAAGGTGCAGGACCGACACCACGGTACAGACGATGGCTGCGGCCCGGTGCACGTAACTTCGCACCGGCCAACTGGTTTCCCACATGGTTAGCGGCGCCGCCCAAAAATGATCGGGGTATTTCAAAGCAAAACCGGTCCATGCCAGTATGATGAACGACGAGCCGAGGAGAGCGTGCTCGATACGCTCAAAACCCAACATCCGTACTTCGTACTGGGTGTCGAAGGCCGCGGCGGGGGGAGATGCCGAGAAGCGCATCCGCGCCGCCTTCCGCACCCAATCGCCCGCGTTGTGGAGGAACATGAGCCCGATCACCAAGGGAATCGCCAGGAGGTAAAACTGGCGGACCCAGCGGAGCGCGGTGGATTCATTGCGACCCTCGGCCAGATGAACGGCTCCGATGGCGAAGCGTTGTCCGGCGCCTGTGTGGCACCGTCCGCAAGTCGTGGGAAGGTTTGCCGGGTGGATCGTGGAATTCCTGTCGCTCGATGGAAGGATGTTGTGAACGCCGTGGCAGCTGGCGCAGTTCGCGACAGTCTGGGACCCGGCCTTGGCCGCGAGGCCGTGGAAGGAGGCGTCGAAGCTCAACACCCGGTCCGCCGGAAGCCCGAACTTCCGCGCGAGGCGAAGATCGCTGTGGCATCCGCCGCATGTCTCGCGGACTTGCCCGGGGCTCGCGGGCGAGGCAGAGCTGCTGTGTTTCTGGATGGAGTGCTCGCCGTGGCAGTCCGTACAAAGAGGCGCTTGAGGAACTCCCCTTGCGAGCGCGCGTCCATGAACGCTGGCGGCGAACTGCTTCGCGACTTCGTCATGGCACATCCCGCACGTCGCCGGGACTCCAGTGCGAAAGGCCTGCGTACGCGGCTTGAGAGCTTCGTGAGCGCTTCCGTGACAGACGGCGCAATCGGGCGCACCCGCGTTTCCGCGGGTGCGCTCCAATCCGTGGACGCCCTTTGCCTCTTCTCTACCGATATCCGCGTGGCAGTTCGAGCAGGCGGGTTTGGCCAGTTTCGCCGCGTGCGGATATTCTTCATGCTTTTCGTGGCACGTCCCGCAGGAAAGCGCGGTGTGCGCACCCGCCTGTGGATCGAACTTCTTCCCCTCTTCGTGGCACTGCGCGCAGGTTTCCTGCCCCCAGCCAGCCCACGCTATCCACAGGCCCAAACATACTATCCTCACCGCCAACCGTGGCCTCAGACCCCCTCCTGTTCGTGCCTAATACGCCGGAATCTTCGAGCTGTTCTGCAAGTTGCTGTAAAGATAAGACCCAGCCAGCAGAACGCCCAGAATCACCACGACGATGGTGAACATCTCCCCCCACCAGTCCAGACTCGCCAACTTCCTGCCCAACATCACTTGCTGCCCAACCAAGGGGGCGTCGGAGTCCCGGATATGAAGGCTGTCGTCTTCAGACCGGGCCACCATGTTCCGGTAAATCGCTAGACCGATAACTATCGAAGCCATAAACACCCACGAACATACCAAATAGTTCCAGTTAATGGTCATAATCGTCTCTCCACATTCTTGATTTGGGCGAGCGGCGCGAACTTGCTTCCGGTCGCCTCCTCAATAGCGTCCACCACCATGAGCATGTACCCATCAAGTGCGCAGCGCACCTCACGCCGCGGTTCACAGCTTCCGTCGGACTCCTCGTTCCTGCAAACGGCGCACACATCCCGGCGAATCGCCTCGATATAGTCCTCGATACGCTCACTCTTTGTCGACTGTATGGCTTGGGCGACCCGCGGAAACAGACGAAACAGCGAACAGTCGTCAGGGTCATTCAATCCGCATTCACCGCTCACCGTTCCGTCAGTGCAGACCGGGCATACGCGACTCCTTACGATTTCTTCGAGTTCCTCAAGAGACCGTTCCACATCAGCCTCCTCTTTCCCGGCGACAGTTTCAATGCATTTCGCGGGCCACTTCGGACACCCCGGACTTGGCGGCGGATACCGTTCGGGGAGTCCCGCAACCTGCAAAACACTGGGGTTAACCGCGCAAACAAGCGTCATCTTGCACACTAGCGGTCCTGAAGCGCACCATGCGCGCCTGGGCGCCGGCAACGGGCCTGGTAACGCCGAGCCGATTTCTCGAACGCCAGAAATCCGCCAGGAAAAACACTCTTCCGGAGGTGCAGGTGGACGCTCGCAGAGCAGATCAGTTAGCCCTCCTGCGGTGCAAGAGACCGCCTGCGAGCTTGGCGAGCGGGCCGTTTGAAAGGGCCGGAGACCAGTTCCACTTGTAGAGCAATCGAGATTTCGTCGGCAAAGCGCCGTGGGCCAGCCTTGATCGGCAAGTGGCCTGCGCGTCCAAAGATCGTACCATGCGCCCATCATGCGTGATACTCACGTCTGCCCCTTCGCGTCGTCTTTGGTCACTGCTTTGCTTGAGCCAGGCTGTTGAAGAGCTGGGAGGTGTGGTATGGACTCGAAAACAGTCGAACAGCTCGCGGCGCTAATGTCGAGTAGAATATGCAGGGTTTGCGTCGATCGCAACCCGGACGGCAGTTGCGATAGCCGCGCCGAAGGTACCTGTTCGTTAATGTCGAAGCTCCCGTTGGCTGCCGAGGCGGTCCTCAAGGTCCAGAGCGACCGGATGGAGCCCTATATTGAATCGATCCGCGAAACCGTATGCGGCGGGTGTAACCTTCGTTATGATGACGGCACCTGCGATTCGCGCGACACGGATCGCTGCATGCTGAATTCCTATCTGCCGCTTGTAGTCGAGGCGATCGAGGAATTTTTTGGGCGGCAGAGGGTACCGGCATGAAGAAGAACGCGCGCGGCGTTGTGGTCTGAATACTTGCAACTGGGTATGTGCTTGACTCCTGTAGGCACAATGGGTAGTATCCGGGAGTGGAAGACTATCCGCGGAATCTGAGGGAGTTCGACACTCGGTTCTCCAGCGAGGAGAGGTGTCGGGAGTACC
>SYKU01000192.1 GCA_005808865.1 Acidobacteriota bacterium | reverse complement strand
GTCTTGCCCCGGTACTCGCGCAAACGCACCCTCTGGCCCTTGAGGTCCTTGAACGTCAAGTCGACCGGGCGCGGACTCTTCGCGAACGCAATGCCCGAAAAGAGCAGGAGATGCACCAGGACTCCAGCCCGGATTAATCGAAATCCAAACACAGAAACAACACCTCGCCTTTTAGAGTTTTTTGGATGTTATCACCTGCCGTGAAAACCCGCAATAACTCGAACCCACTACGCGCCTCGCCGCGCTATCGAAAAGTACGTCCGGCCGCGGATCGCCGGGAACGCACCTTGGACAGCTATGCCTGGCGCCCAGCTTCCCCAGGACGAGCTATTCGGTGATCGGCGTTAGCTGTCGGGCGGTTGCGGGCGAGGCTGCGGATCCCGAGGGTGACTGAACCAGCAATCCCGATTGTCGAGCCGGCTTTTCCAGTGTGCGGCTCGGCAGGTTTTAGTCGATGAATTTGCTCGGGGTGGGCCGTGGTTCCGAGCAATCGCGGCAACGGCTGGACCTTGAGGTTGAGACGAAGGTCTGAACTGCGAGCTCGTAGAATAATACGCCGGGGAGCGCGGGGGGTGCTCGAGGGTCGCTACTCAACATAAGGGCGGCTCAACGCTCACCCGCACGCTCCTAACACCGGTCACTTACGCAAACCGAGCGTCAAGCAGCCGAAACTTCGCCCGTGCCTCGCCGAACCACCGCAAGCAACTAACTTTGAACAACGCCGAGACGGACAAGCGCCTCGAAACACGGAACTTCAGTTACGTCAGCCGAGCATCCGGACGCCCATATACAGGCCTCCGAACACGACAACCGCAACGGCAAGCACGCCAACCCACAGCATGACCCTCTGCGCGTTGCTCGTTGTTTCCTTATCGTCTTTCTTCATCTGATCAGCGAGGCTGTCAAACATGAAACCTCCTTAAAAAGCCCAGAATGAATCGAACCAACAAGAATTAATCAGGAACGCCTTTCACCAACATGTTAACTCATTCTGGTGGATGGAGCAATCATTTTTTGGGGAATCCGGGCGGGAAGGGTTCGGACCCAAAAAAGATTTGCGCCCTCGCAAGGCCGATCAAGAGACATCCACCATCACACCGCCGTTCAGTATCGACCGTCGGCCCGCTTCAAGCAGGCGCTCGTTGTAGCCGCTGTTCGCGGGGGTCGCCATGACGCCCTCCTCATCGATCTCGAGCAGGCGCCGCTGCCTCGCTTCGATCTCCCCGCAGTCATCGACCTCAATGCATTTCCGCACAATATATTCAACCGAGCGAACTCCGTATCCCACTGGAGTCAGGCCGCTCCCACCAAGATCGACATACTGAAAATAGTCAGGGCTCGGCTCGGCGTAAACGGTCGCACCGGGGTCACGCGGGCGTTCCGTGTAGACATACTGGAGCCCTCGATACTGGTCGTTGTGGGTGAGCAGCGCGCCGTTCTCCGCCCCCCGGCAGTACATGATCAGTCCCTGGGTGTTGGTGCCTGGCGCTTCATCGGGAAAGCCGATGCCATTCTGCACGTTGAGGCACGCGCCATTGTTCCACAGGACCCGAGCGTCCGTCCAGAGATAGCCCTCGTTTCCGTTTGGATACTTATCCTTGATGCCGTAAACACTTACCGCAACCGGGAGCAGGCCGGTGATGAAGTGCACCAGGTCGACGTAGTGGCAGCCGATGTAGGTGAAGGCGTCGGAATTTTCGCAGGTGCACCAGTTTTGGAAATTCGAGTGGCGGTAGTACCACTTTTCGAAGAGGCACGCCGTGCCGAGCTGGAACTCGCCGAACTGCCCGGCGCGGTACTTGCGGCGAGCCATCAGGCTGCGGTCGTCAAAGCGCTTGTGATACTCCACGCCGACGGTGAGGCCGCGCGAATAGGCTTCCAAGCGAATCTCCTCGGATTCGCGATGCGTCAGTACCAGTGGCTTCACGGCGCACACATGCTGATCATGCGTAAGCGCGGTCATGACGACATCGAAATGCAGTTGTTCCGGAACCGCAGCCACCACAATGTTGCGGGGCGGCATTTGCGAGATCACGCCGCGGTAGAGTTCGGGCTGCGAGCGATCGGGATCGCCTCCTTCCGGAAGCACGCGGAAACTTTGGCCTGGGAATGCCCGGCTCCATATCTCCGCGCTTGCCAGCTTTTGCACCGTACGGGGACGCGAGGCGCAAACCGTGATCGCGCCGACGGCGCCCGCGCGCTGCATATGGAAGATCGCCGGCAGGAGTTGGTCGTGCGTGATCATGCCTCCGCCGACGATGAGGACTTCAGGCTTCATGCGTGCACCGCCTGTGCCACGGTGGCTTCCGCGAAGGCATCCTCAAGGGCGGAAACGCTGTCCGCAATCGCGGCTTCGGTGATAACCAGGGGCGGGGAGATCTTGACCGTCGCACCGCCGAACCCGACCGGTGAAAACATGAGGACGCCCTTTTCGACGCACTTGCGCACGACGTCGAACGCGAGGTCCGCATCCGGTTCCATTGAACCGGACGCGACGCAGGCGACCCCAGCGACCAAGCCCTTGCCCGCAACGTTGCCGATCTGCGGGAAGCGCTTTGCCAGCCGGTGCAGATGCGCATGGAGCAAATCGCCAATGCGGCGTGAATTTTCCGCGAGGTTCTCCTTTACGACAAGGTCTATGGAAGCGAGGGCAGCGGCGCAGCACACAGGATTGCCCGTGTGCGTGGAAGTCATGCTGCCTGAGGGATGCAAATCCATCACATCCGGGCGCCCCGCAACCGCGGCAAGCGGGAGAGAACTCGAAATGCCCTTACCGAAACAGGCCAGGTCCGGCACGATACCGTATTGTTCGAAGCCCCACATTGAGCCGCAGCGTCCGAAGCCGGCCTGCACTTCGTCGCAGACAAGCAGCGCCTTGTGCCCGCTGCACCACTGCCGAAGCCCTTGCATGTAGGCGGGAGGGGCGAAGGCGGCGCTCCCGCCCTGATAGGTTTCGAGAATTACTCCCGCCACGTTCTGCGGCTCCACGCCCTGCTCGCGCAAGGCGCGCTGGAAGCCCTCAAACGACGTGTCCTGTGTGCGAAAGCCGTCCGGAAACGGAACCTGAACGAAACCGGGATCGAGATTCACGATCCACTCCTTCAATCCGGGAATCCCGCCCGTCTGCTGAGAGCCCAGGGTTCGGCCATGAAACGCTTTTTCGAAGGAGACGATGACGTGTTTCTTACGTCCGCCCACTTTGACGCCATGCGACCGGCAGAGCTTGATAGCGCACTCGATCGTCTCGGAGCCCGTGGTGAGAAGGAACACTTTCTTGAGAGGATCGGGCAGAATTTCAGAGAGCTTTTCGACAAGCCTCGCGCGGATCTCGCTGGGGAAGCAGTAGTTTGTCAACAAGTGCGAATTCGCTTGCCCGACAATTGCGTCGACGATTTCCTTGCGCCCGTGTCCGGCGTTTGTGATAAGCACGCCGGACGACCAGTCGATCCACTGATTCCCGTACGCGTCCTGGACCTGAAAGCCTTCGGCGCGATGCCAGACGACGGGCGGCTGCCCGCGCATGGCGACCGGCTCGAAGCGGTAAAGCTTCTCAAGCGTCGCAACGGATTCGGGCGCGGGAATGGCGGTCACGATGCGGCGGAAGGACGTCTCTACCCGCGGCACTTCGCGCGGCGTCAAATCATATTCTCTGGCCATGGTTGTATGATTTCATATTATGGCAATCAGGACCGCTGGAATTTTCCTGCTTGGGTTTGCGGCGATTGGCGCGGAACCAAAGATGGCCGTGCCGCGCTACGCCGCCGGCGATGAGCTCATTCGTCCGGAGGGCTACCGCGAGTGGATCTTCGCCGGTTCGAGCATCGGCATGGGATACAAGGACGGCGATCCCCCGGCGAACGCGGGCTTCCATCACATCTATATTCAACCCGAGGCCTACCGACAGTACGTGAAAACCGGAACATTTCCCGACAAGACCATACTCGTGATGGAAAAGGTAACTGCCGGGACTAATGCGTCGATCAACAAACGCGGACGTTTCGGCGCGGCGTTCGAAGGCATTGAAGCCTCGGTGAAGGACGAGCGCTTTCCCGAGAAGTGGCGTTACTACGACTTCATCGGCCAGGGCGGGCCACCGCTCAAACAAGCGAAGGCGTTTCCGAAAGACCGGTGTTGGAACTGCCACTTCGAGCACGCCGCAGTCGACAACGTATTCGTGCAGTTCTACCCCGTGTTGAAGGAGGCCCGCAAGTGAGCGAACTGATCCGCCTCGCGCGCGGGGCGAAGGTATACGACCTGGCGCAGCCCTACTATGTGGGGATGCCGCACCATCCGGTGCATCCTCCCTATTTGTTCGGCATGACAAAGAAGCACGGCGACTACATCGCGCCGGGAGAGGTGAGCTCGGCCGCCGACGGCATTGCATTCGGCGGGCATGTGGGCACCCATATCGACGCGCTTTGCCACTTCTCGTGCGGCGGCAAGCTGCATGACGGAAGCGTGGCGGCCGAGTCGCAAACGTATGGGGGCGGAATGGAGCGGCTCGCCGTGGACGGTGTCGCGCCCATGCTGCGGCGCGGCGTGCTTCTCGATATCGCGGGCATGGAGGGCGTGGACGTGCTGCCGGTGGATTTCACGATCACGGCCGCGCATCTCGATTCCGCCTCGAAAGCCCACGGAGTTGAGCCCGGCCCCGGAGACGTAGCGATTCTGCGCACGGGTTGGGCGCGGTACTGGAGCGACGCCGCGAAGTTCATCGCCGAGGTTCGCGGCCCCGGCCCGGAGATTGAGGGTGCGCGATGGCTCAGTTCGCGCGGAGTGTTCGCGGCGGGGTCAGACACAGTGGCGTTTGAACTGGTGCCGGCGCGATCGATGCCGGTGCACGTGCATCTGTTGGTAGAGCGCGGCATTCACATCGTGGAGTGTTTGAACATGGAACAACTGGCCGCCGATCGTGTGTATGAGTTCCTGTTCGTGGCCGCGCCGTTGCGCATCCAGGGCGGCACCGGATCACCGATCAGGCCCCTCGCCGTCGTCGCATAGATTGGCATCGACGGTGTTTGAGCCGCGGTCCACGCCCGGCGCGAACGAGATGCAGCGCGTCTTCATGCGAAAGCCCGAAATGCGGTTCGCGCGTATTTTGTTGCGGCGCGCGGGCGCAGGCCGCTCCGCTCCGCGGCCAAGGTAAATTCCAGCCTGCAACATGTCCGGCTCGCCCTGCGCGTAGTAACAGCCGAACTTCGCGGCATTCTCGTTGCAATGCGAGAGGTTGAGATTACGAAGGGTGTTGCGCTCGACTACATTCTCCGAGCCGATGACGAAGATCCCGCCGAACAGCGCGCCATCGATCAGGTTGTCCGAAATCACGACGCGCTCCGACTGCATGTCCGGATTGCTGTTGTTCATGACGATGCCGTAATTTCCATGGACGTACGCCTCGGGCGGACGCCGGTTCACGCATTCGTTGCGGAGAACATCGCCGTTGTGGAAGCCGTCGAGATCGATACATTTTCCGTTGATTTCCTCGAAGCGGTTTCCGGAGTACACTGAATGGTCCACGTTGCCCGCAGTGTCGATGGCAACGGGAATCGCCCGATTCTCCATGTCCACTTCGCCTGCCGGGAAGCCGATCTGCTTCCCTTCGTTGCGCTCCACTTTCACGCCGGTAGCGTGACCCACCTGGATGGCGTCGCGCCCCACCGTGTCGAAGCGGTTTCCGCCGATCGATCCTGGGCCGTTGCGGCGCGAGGTGTAGAGCGAGTGTGTCCAGACTCCGTTCCCCCGCACGCGTTTGAAATCGCAGTTCACGATCTCAAATTGCGAGGTTCCCTCCTCCAGAAGAATGCCTCCGGTTGTGTTGTTTCGTCCCTTCTGGTTGCGCGAGCCGCTATCCTCGATATGGACGCCTTCAATTCGGACGCTCTCGGATCGAGCGACAAGAATGGGGAAATTCGCGACGTTTACGAAACGCACGTTGGTCACCTTCAGGCCAATAACCTCGTCCGCAAGCAGCCCATTGTTCGGGTAATAGCTTGCGAACGGAGTATCGTAAGGAGCAATTCCCATGGGTCTTTCGAGCGCGGCGCGGTTACCGTCGATAGTGAAGTCCGAGAAACGGATGCGAACGCCTTTACGGCAACTGAAGATGGCGCGGCCTTTGAAAGTTGCCGCCGCGCGCAAGACCGTACCCTCCCTGGCGCCGAGGATCTCGAGGTCGCGGGCGTCATCGGGAATCCGGATCTCGCCGTTAACCTCAACGATTCCCGCGGGCAACCGGACGGTACCGGTGCCCTTCGCGAGGCCGGAGCGAATTTGCGCCTCACCACCGAGGAGCAGCAGGAACAGAAAAAACAATCAGACCACCTCAATTACAACGGACGCGAAGCGCCGGGCACCCAGGCTCAACTCCACTTCGTGCCGCCCCGAACCAACGGATGCGGGAACCGTAAAGTTAACTTCGTACCGCTGTGGAAGCGGGTCAGTACGGAAGCATTCGATGCCGGCCGCTGGTTCGCCATCGACGGAGACCCGCAGGGCCTCACCGCTTGATATCTCCTCAAGCACGACTTTCGCCGAGCGGCTCTCAATACGAGGTCCAGACATGAGGTTAATGCCGTCCGTAATCGAGATGAGCCGAGGGACGGGAGGTCCGGCGGGAATGACTCTCATCCACGATGAGGGGCAAAGCGCCTCCCCGTGCAAGAAGACTTCCACTTCCACCATGCCCGTGCGAACGCCAGGCGGCAATATGACGTTCAACTGCGCGAGTTCCGTGAAGCCAAGATACGACGGCGTCGCCGGACGCCCATCCACGCGGACTTCGATCGAGTTCAAATCGGAGTCCGGCGGAAGGTGCTCGATCCAGAGAGACGCGCTGCGGAACCGCCCGGCCGCGGGCACGGCGAGTTCGCCCGTAAACGTGTTGCTGATGCTCCGGAGGCGCGGAACCCCTCGCTTTCGAAGCGTCGTCCACATGTACTGAGTCTCCACGCCTTCAAGCGCGAGCAGCGCGCAATGGGAGGCGCGCGCGAAATCCGCGACTTCATCGGCGCCGATACGGACACCGGACCAGGTAGTGTACTCCTTCGCCGTCTTCGGCAAGCCGTTGATCTGGCAGCGGAGAATCCCGCCTGGCCGAAGTACGCGCACCGCTTCCCACAGATACCGCATCACGACCTCGCGGCTCGGAATGTGTTGGAACACGGCGTAGGAATAGACAAAGTCGAAGTAGCCGCTATCGAAAAGGGCGAGGTCCGTTCCCGACGTGTGGTGTACCCGTGCGTTCGACGTTCCGCGCAGGCGTAGCGCGGCGAGGCGGATCATTTCGTCGGACACATCAATGCCGTGTATTTCCCCGAAATGCCGGCTCATGGGCTTGATCAGACGTCCCGGACCGCAACCGATTTCGAGCGCCCTGCGCGGCTTCGCGACTCGTTTTAGCTCGGTTTCGAGACCGCGGACAACGTCCGCGGCTGTAGCGAAAAACTCGTCGTCGTCCTGCTCACGGCGGCCGAACGCGACATAATAGTTGGCGTCTTCGCGCGCCCGTCCGTTCCAGTCAGAGCGCATCCGGTCGAGCACGTTGTCCATTTGCAGCTATTCTATCTTCAATGGCAATCGAACTGCCGCAGTGGAAGGTTACGGCGCCGGACGGCGCGATCGTTGGCGTGATCGGAGAAGAGGGAGGAGGCTCGGATGAGTTGTTGCGCGCTGTCGGAGGCCGCCACATCGGTCCGGACGGCGAACTCGATTTCTCCCCGGTTCCGGCGCTTGTACTCGACCACGCCTTCGCCCGCCGGGACGCGTTCGCCCGGGCGCGCGCCGCGATCGCTCTTGGTCAGCTTCGCCTGAGCGGCTGCGCGATCGTGTTGGCCTCGCACGAAGAGGATCTGCTCCTATCGTTGTGCGACGAAATCTGGTGGCTCGATGGCGGAAAGATCGCGCAACAGGGAGATCCGGGAGAAGTGCTTGCCGCGTACCGCCGGCACGTCGCGGCGAAAGTGCGCGCGTGGGGCTCGGATCTGGCCGCATCCTCGAAGGCGGCCACGCGATGGCGGCGCGGCGATGGGCGGGCGGAAATCGTCTCCATCGAATTGATGGGGGACAATGCCCGACCGACGCGCGTGTGGCGAAGTGGCGAGGAGGCCGCCATCCGCGTAAGCGTGCGGTTTTGCGAACCGGTCGCCGACCCTGTTGTCGGCATTCTGATCCGCACTCGCGTCGGCCTGAACGTTTACGGCACAAACACCGAATTGGAAAAACTGCCTCTCGGCCCGTGCGCAGCCGGTGAGAGCCTGCGCATCAGCTTCGCGTTCTGCTGCGGCCTCTGCCCGCAGGAATACACCTTGACCGCGGCGTCGCACGATTCAGACGGCGTCTGGCACGACTGGCTGGAGGACGCGGTAGCATTCTCAGTTACCGATTCCCGCTACACGGCGGGCGTCGCGAACCTTCGCGCGCGAGCCACGGTTGAGCGGACCGCCTAACGCTATTTCCCAGCCGGACCCCGTACCATTCCCACGCCGAATTGATTTCCGGTCTT
>SYKU01000191.1 GCA_005808865.1 Acidobacteriota bacterium | reverse complement strand
GTTGAAGTCTACAACGAAAAGGCAGCGCCGTTTGAATGGAAGAAGGCAGTCGTGTTCCCTTCCGGCCCCAAAGCCAAGTACTCTGACTTATGCAACTCGGTACTAGATTACCGAGAAGAATTGGAGGTTCAGGATGAATTTCGATCCTTTGCAAAGGGCAGGCGCGGTTCCAGTCGTAACCGAACCGAGGTCACCGGATGGCGCGGCGCACCGGGAACTGATTGTGGCGGTGAAGGCGGTTAACGCGTCTGAAGCGTTTGGGAATCAGAGTGAGTTAACGTACGCCTTCGAGCGGGGGACCCATCGCGTGGTGGCGAGGCTGGTTGACAAGAAGACGGGGGAGTTAATCGCCGAGATCCCGTCCGCGGAGGTTCGGCGGCTGGCGCGAAGCCTTGCGGCGGCCGCAAAGACCTCCCACCTAACGAATTCCTGACAGTCCGCCGATAAAGCTTCTGGGAGAGCAATCCGGAAAATGCAAAACAGAGCTTACGATGCGTACTTGGAGAGCCGGGTGATGTCGGCGGACGGCCTCGAGTTGGTTCGGGTGTTGTATGAGGCGGCAATTGACGCCATAGTGGCGGCCCAGAGGCACGTTCGCGAGAAAAATATCAGGTTGCGCAGCGACGAGATTTCGAAAGCCCAGGCGATTATCGGCGAGCTTGCGGTAGCGCTCGACGATGAGAAGGGCGGGACGATCAGCCACGATCTGAGGGAGACCTATGGCTGGGTGATGATCTCGCTCGCGACCGCGAACGCGGAACAGCGGGAGGAACCCCTGGCCCATGCGGATGGGGTGTTGCGGACCCTACTAGCGGGATGGCGGCAGTGCGTGCTCGAACCGAAGGCTGCAGCCTGAGGGGCTGGCGGTCCGCCGTTTCCGGCGGAAGCCGTTCAAATGCTAACCTCAGGTTATGGAGCTATCTGCGTCGTTTTTCGCCGCGCGCTTTGGCATTACGGAACGTGACCTGGAAGCCTATCTGGGTGAGGCCCTATCGAGGGGAGGGGACTACGCGGATCTCTACTTCGAATACCTGTCCACGAGCAGCATAGGCCTCGACGAATCGATCGTAAAGAGCGCAACCCGGGGAGTTTCACTCGGCGTGGGGGTACGCGTTCTCTCGGGCGAGCGGACAGGCTACGCCTACAGCGACGACCTGACCCCGGAGAAAATTCGCAAGGCCGCGCGGGTTGCCGCCCACATCGCCGCCGGACCGGCCAAGACCGCGAAAATGCCGCTGCATGAGGGGCCGAAGCGGAACCTCTATCCCGTGCTCACAGCTCCGACCGAAACGGGGTTTGCCGAACGCGTGGAACTGGTGAAACGCGCTGACCGGGCAGCGCGGGCCTACGACCCCCGCGTCTTTCAGGTAAGTTCGTCCTACGCGGACAATCTGCGTCAGGTCATGGTCGCGACAAGCGACGGCGCGCTCAGCTTTGACCGGCAGCCTCTGACCCGCCTCAACATCAGTGTGCTGGCAAGGGTAGGGGACGGCTTGCCTCAGCGGGGACACTCGGGCGGAGGCGGCCGAGTGGGTCTCGAATTTTTCCGGGGCGAGCAGGCTCCGGAGCAATACGCGATCAACGCGGCGCGGCAGGCGGTCGCGCAACTGGACGCAGTAGAGGCTCCCGCCGGAGAAATGACGGTAGTGCTGGGCCCCGGCTGGCCGGGCATCCTGCTCCACGAGGCTGTCGGGCACGGGCTCGAAGCGGACTTCAACAGGAAAGGAACCTCGGCCTTTGCCGGACGGGTCGGCCAACAGGTGGCAAGTCCGCTCTGTACGGTTGTCGACGATGGGACCATGCGCGACCGGCGCGGGTCGCTGAACGTGGACGACGAGGGGTCGCCCACGCAGTGCAACGTGCTCATTGAGAGAGGCATTCTGCGCGGATACTTGCAGGACAAGCTGTCCAGCCGCATCACGGGGCTTCCCGAGACAGGTAACGGAAGACGCGAGAGCTACGAGCATATCCCGATGCCGCGCATGACGAACACGTTCATGCTAGCGGGGGAAAGCGATCCGGAAGATATCATACGATCGGTGACGCGGGGTCTCTACTGCTCGAACTTCGGCGGAGGCCAGGTCGATATCACCAACGGGAATTTCGTGTTTTCCGCCTCGGAAAGCTATCTGATAGAAGATGGCCACCTGACCAGGCCTGTGCGAAACGCGACGCTGATCGGCAACGGTCCGGAGTCGATGAAGAATATCAGTATGGTGGGGAACGACCTGAAGCTTGACGAGGGCATTGGCGTCTGTGGCAAGGAGGGGCAGAGCGTTCCAGTGGGAGTCGGCATTCCGACGGTGCGCATCGATCGCATGACCGTGGGAGGCACGGCTTGAGCGCTCCAAACGGCTCGACTGGTTCGAACGGGAATCTGCTGGATCTCGCGTCGGGCATTATTGCGAAGGCTCTGGCTGCGGGCGCCACGGGCGCGGAATGCGTGATCTCCGAAGGTGAAGAATTCTCAGCGAACGTCCGGATGCGAGAGCTGGAGAGCTTGAAGGAATCGGGCTCGCGCGGCGCGGGGCTGCGCATTCTCATCGGCCGCAATACCGGCTCCGCGTACACGTCCGATCTGAGCGCTGAGGGGCTGCGGCGGCTGGTGGAATCGGCCGTGGAATTGGGCTCTATCACAACCGAGGACCCGCATGCCGGCCTGCCGGAAGCCTCCGAGCTTGGGTCGATTCAGGGTGACTTGAAGCTGTTTTCAGGTGATACCGCGGGACTGAGCACGGAGCAGAAGATTGAGATGGCCAGGGCAGCTGAGGGAGCGGCGCTTGACGCTGACCCGCGGATTGCAAACTCGGAAGGCGGCTCCTTCGATACTAATCTCGGCCGGCATGTGTTCGCGAACTCGCTTGGATTCGCCGGGGAATACAGGACCAGTTCGTGTTCGATCAGCGTCGCACCGGTGGCCCGCGAAGGCGATTCGATGGAGCGGGATTACTGGTTTTCGCTCGCCCGGGGCGCGGCCGGGCTCGAACGGCCCGAGGATATCGGCCGCAAGGCGGCGGCGCGCGCACTGCGTCGGTTGGGGGCCGTGAAGATTGAGACCCAGCGCGTGCCCGTGGTGTTTGAACCGCGCACGGCGCGGTCGCTGATCGACAGCATTTTTGAAGCGGTTCACGGCGAGTCGATTTACCGGAACGCTTCGTTCCTCGCCGGCAAGCTGGGCACGAAGATCGCAGCCGAATCGCTGACGGTGATTGACGACGGCACGCTGCCTGGACTGTTCGGCACTTCTCCCTTCGACGACGAGGGTGTGCCCACACGCCGGACGACGATTATCGAAAAGGGCGTGCTGAAGAGCTATCTGCTTAATACCTACACGGCGCGGAAACTCGGCATGAAAACGACGGGGAATGCGGCGCGAGGCATCACCGGCAACGCGGGCATCGGACATGGAAACCTCTACGCGGAAGCGGGAGCCTCGACGCCTGAGCGCATTATTTCCTCCATTTCGGACGGATTTTATGTGACCGAACTGATGGGTTTCGGTGTCAATATCGTTACCGGAGATTATTCGCGGGGCGCCACGGGAATCTGGATTCGCGGCGGCGAGTTGGCGTTTCCGGTATCGGAGGTGACCATCGCGGGTAACCTGAATACGATGCTGATGCGAATCGAGGCCGTCGGCTCGGACCTGGAGTTTCGCGGCTCCACGGCTTCGCCGACATTAATGATTCAGGAGATGACGGTCAGTGGCACCTGAGAAAGCGGACAAGACTGCGAACACCCAGCCGCTGGTTCCGGTTCCGGTAGCTGTGGTCGCGATCCTGCTGACACTGGGCGGCGGGGCGCTCTGGTTCATGGACTACTGGGCCCGCACGCATCCGCCGCAGGGGCCGGTTCTGACGCAGGAGGCGAAGGCCTACGTCGTAAACCTCAAACTGGGCGACGTTCAGATGCAAGCGGCCGAGAGCTATTTTAAGCAGGCCGTGGTCGAAATCGTGGGAAACGTAAGCAACACCGGGCCCCGCGGGGTCAAGCTGGTGGAGATCAACTGCGTATTCCACGATTCCTATGGGCAGCTGGTCCTGCGCGAGCGCGTGGCCATTGCCGGCCGCAAGGCGGGTGGTCTTGCGCCGGGAGAGACGAAAAAATTCCGGGTGGCATTCGACAATCTCCCGCCAAGCTGGAATCAGTCCATGCCTCAACTGGTGATCGCGCAGATCTTGTTCGAGTAGACCTATCCCTTCGTCACGCGCCTGAGTGTGAAGGCCTCGGGGTTCGTATTCGCGTGTTCAAGACGCTTCCAGTCGTCGTCCACGTGAATCAGCTTTCCACTGACGTGATTCGAATGTTCGGAGGCAAGAAACAACGCCAACTGGATTTGTCTTTCGGCGGGAGTTCCTCCCGTGAGCCGGACCTGCTCTGCCTCCGCCCGGTCCTTAGGCCCCGCCCTGTCACCTGCGGCGAGAATCTCATCAGTCATGTGGGTGTACGCCCCGCCGGGCGCAAGGCAGTTGATCTGCACGTTGAAGTCCCGAATTTCCTCCGCGACAGTTTCAACCAGCCGGGCGAGAGCCGCTTTCGAGGTAGCGTAGGCGGAGAAGTTGGGCCGCGGTTTGGAGGCGCCGCCGCCACTGAGAACGATGATCTTGCCCGACCGGCGCTCAATCATCTGGGGCAGCACGGCGCGGCAACTATTCACGACGCCGAAGAGGTTGGTTTCGATGGTTTCCTGCCACTGCCTGGTGGGGGTTTCGAGCAGCGGGCCAATCGGACCCTGAATCGCGGCCGCGGCAATGAGCACGTCAACGCCGCCCAATTCGACTTTCATCCTGTCGACGGCAGCGGCCAGGCGTTCGGTGTCGCGAACATCGCCGCGAAGGCGGTACGCAATACCGCCCGCGTGCTCAATCTCCAGATTCGCCAGGTCAATTTCCGCCTGACTGCGGGCAAAGAGTCCGACCTTCGCGCCTGCCTTTGCGAAGCCGATAGCGAGGCGCTTCCCAATTCCGCGACCCGCGCCGGTAATGAGAACTGCCTTATTACAGGTTGTGCGCAAAGACATATGCTAACAGGAAATCCGCGGAGCGGTACGGTCACTTCCTGTTCCGGCCCGCGCGAGCCCTTTCGGCGGTGCGCACCTGACGCTCGTCCATTCCAAAGTAGTGTGCCACCTCATGCCATATCGTACCCGCTACAAGTTGCTCCAGGTGCGCGAGATTGCCAGCGGCGCGCTCGTGCGGCCCCTGAAAGATGGTGATGCGGTCCGGCATCGCGAAAGGGTCGGAGACGCTGCGCGAGGTCAGCGGGCGGCCTTCGTAGAGCCCAAGGAGCGTCCCTCCCCGTCCCACTCGCAAGGATGCCAGCTGGGCGTCTGAGGGTTCGGGCTCCACCACGAACACGACGTTCCTGAGCCTCCGGCGAAACCGCGCCGGGATCTGAGCGCAGGCCCGCTCCACAATCCGATCGAACTCCCCAGCCGTCATTCTGATAACCTTTATGTTCGATGTCCGCTCCCGTCAACGAACCGCAGGAACAAACTCCGCCACCGCCTAAAGTAACAGCGATCGTCGTTTCACACAACCGCGCCGGCATGCTGCGTCGCTGTCTCGATGCCCTTGAAAAATCGGCTGGCCGCGCGGCGATTCAGGCGATCGTGGTTGAGAACGGGTCCTCGGACGGCAGCGCGCAGTTCGAGGCTGACTATTCGAACGTCCAGTTCATCAGACTGCCGAAGAACTTCGGGCTGGCGAAGGCCCGGAACCTTGGGATTCGCGCGGCGATTGGGGAGTACATTCTGCTCCTCCATGAGGACGCCGAGGTGGAGCCTGGCGCAATCGGAGCGCTTGCGGCAAAGCTCGACGCGGAACCGGACGCAACCGCTGCCTGCCCGCTTCTGATTCGAGCAAACGGGGACGGCGCTCCGCAGGTTGGTCCGCTGCCGGCGCCCGAGGCCCCTTTTCCGCGGTTCCGGCCGGCGGACGAGCGCGCAATCGAATCGGCCAGCGGCGCGGCCATGATGATCCGAGCCTTCTTCTTTCAGGCAACCAGGCAGATCGACGAGCGTTATGGGAACTACGGTGTCGACGCCGAGATCTGTTACCAGATCCGGAGGTCAAACCGGCGGATCGCGCTCGTACGGGAAGCGCGCGTAGTGCATCATGGCGGCCGGGAATGGAGCCCCATGATTCTGGCGGACAGGACGCTTGGAGCGGCGGCGTTTTTTTCAAAACACCTGGGTTTTGTCGCGGGGCTGAAATTCCGGCTTGTCGCGCTGCTGCGGGGGCTGGCAAGCCCGTCACAATTCTGGTACCTGATTCAGGGGCAGAAATGCGATGGCGGCCAATAAGATCTTCCCAGGTTTGTAATCCAATCCCCTCCACTCCGCGTCAGGAAGGGTATGATGGCCGTTATGGCCGATGCGGTCCTCGGACGGGCCGATCTCAGAAACGAAGCCTCGCCCTGGCGCATTGGCATCCCGGACTTTGGCGGATGGATGGAGTCCGAGCAGAAGCGTATTTTCCTGCTCTGCTTTCGCATGCTCGGCAGTCAGGATGAAGCTGACACCGCTACTCAGGACGCCTTCTTCAAAGCCTACCGGGCGTTGGAGCGCGACGGCTCGCGGACTCCCGACGAGCCGGCGCGGTGGTTGACCCGAATCGCGGTCAACACGTGCCTCGACCGCCTGCGTTCACGGCGGTGGCGGTTTTGGAAGCAGCGACCCTCGCAGGAAGACGAGGAGGCGATCCTGGCGTTGGCGCGGGCTTCGGGACCAAGCCCGGAGACTGCGCTGTTTTCGAAAGAAATCATGGATCGTCTGGGAAAGGCGCTCATGAAGCTGTCTTTTCGTCAACGAGCCGTGTTTGTGCTGCGCCATTACGAGGACCGGACTCTCGAGGAGATCGGCGCGATTCTGAAGCTCGAGGTGGGCACGGTGAAGGCGCACATGGCGCGTGCTGTGGCGCGACTGCGGGTGGATTTGAAGGATTTGTATGAACGACGCACACTGGAGAGATGACGACCTGATAGACCGCTTATACGGTCTGAGACCGGCGGACGGCCACCTCGAGGGGTGCGAAGAATGCGGCCGGCGTTGGCGCGAGTTGGAGGAGCGGCGTGGGAAGACACTGGCTGCACCCGCGGTCCCCGAGGCGTTTCTCGCGTCCCAGCGACGCGCCGTTTTCGGGCGCTTACGTGCTCCGGAGCGCACGCGGGCATGGCCGTTGGCGCACGGTTTCGCCGCGGCTGCGCTGCTCATCGTGGCCGTTAGCATCAACAGACCCGCGCCGCAAGCGGCTCCGATGATCGCGTCTTCCGACGCACAGTTCTTCAGCGAGGTATTCTCCTCGATTTCGGGCGTGGAGCCGAGCGCGGTGGCTCCGGTCGAGGGTCTGTTTGAGGTCAGCAGATGACACGGCTGCTTGGAATTCTCGTGCTGGCCGCCGGAGGCGTGCTCGCGCAGGTTCCGGGAATGTTTCCGTGGTGGGACAGCCCGATCGCGAGAGATCTGAATCTCTCCGGCGAGCAGAACACGAAAATCCGTGAAACCGTACGCGAATACCGTTCCAAGTTGATTCAGCTTCGGGCCGCGCTCGAAGCTTCAGAGGGCGAACTGGGCGACCTGATGAACGACGACCATGTCGATAGCGCAAAGACGACGGCGGCGTTCGAAAAGGTTATCGGGGCGCGAAGCGAACTCGCGCGCGCCGTCTCACAGATGAGCCTGAAGCTGAGGGTGATCCTCACGGCAGAGCAGTGGCGCGAACTTCAACGACGGCAGCCGCGCCCGAATATGGGAGGCGGACCGGGACGCGTAAACCGGCCGGGCTTTGGACCGAGGGACAATCGTCCGGAAGGCGGGCGGCACCAGGATAACCGGCCCCAGGACAGGCGGCCGCCGAATCCGCCCGATCTATAATTGGTCGTGCAAGCAATTTCAACCGCTCTCCTACTTTTGGCCGCCCCTCTTGCCGCCGAATATCGCCGGGTCGAAGTGAGCTTTTCGGGTATGGAGTGCGCCTCCTGCGCGTCCGCCGTGATTTCACGGCTTCAGCGGATGCGCGGCGTAGAGGCGGTGAATCCCGCGCTCGACAAAGGACGCATCGAGGTCGTTCTGAAGTCCGAAAACACGGTGCGTCTGGACAACATTCGCGACACGGTCAAGAACGCGGGATTCACGCTGGGCGACACGAAAGTCTCCGTCCGCGGCACGGCCGTCAAGGACGGCGAGCAGTGGCAGTTCCGCGTGGAAGGCTCCGACCAGACCCTGCGGTTAAAAACGCCACTCGAAGCCACGGGCGTCGTTTCGGTCGCGGGCGTGGTGCGGGGCGATCTGATCGAAGTTTCGATGATTGAATCCCCGGCGGCCAAGTGAGCCTCATTCTCGGCATCGAGACGTCTTGTGACGAGACGGCCGCGGCCGTGGTTGAAGACGGGCGGAAGGTTCTCTCCACAGTTGTCGCCTCGCAGTTCGACGCTCACGAGAAGTACGGAGGGGTGGTGCCCGAACTGGCTTCGCGGGAACACCTGAGGGCCATCGTCCCGGTAGTTCGCCAAGCTATGGAAAAGGCAGGCGCGGGATGGGAGGATCTGGCGGCGGTGGCGGTGACGCAGGGGCCGGGCCTGATCGGTTCGCTGCTCGTGGGGATTACGTACGCGAAGTCGTTGTGCTTCGTGCGCCGATTGCCGCTGATAGCGGTGAATCATATCGAGGGCCATATCCACGCGGTGCTGCTTGAATCCCGAGACGTGCTTTTTCCCGCACTGGCACTGGTGGTGAGCGGCGGACACACACACCTGTTCGGGACTGACGCTGGAATTACCTACCGATTGCTCGGCAAGACCCGTGACGACGCTGCGGGGGAGGCTTTCGACAAGGTGGCGAAGCTGCTGGGTTTCGGCTATCCTGGCGGGCCCGTTATCGATAAACTAGCGCCCTTTGGAAATCCACGGGGCATCAGGTTGCCCTTCGCGAGGATGAAAGGCAACACGCTCGACTTCAGCTTCAGCGGCCTCAAGACGGCCGTGCTCCGATGGGTGGAATCGCGCGACATGGCGGAAGAAATCGCGCGACGGAAACAATTGATACGGCCTTCGGTTGAGGAATGGCTTCGAGCGACACCGCAGGCCACGCTCGACCTGTTGGCGTCCTTTCAGTACACGGTGGTCGAAGAGTTGTTGCGCCACGCGGCGGCATGCGCGGAGACGTTCGACGCGCGTTCCCTGATCGTCTCGGGCGGCGTGGCGTGCAACACCGCGCTAAGGGCCGCGGCTGCGCGAGCGGAACTTCCGTTTCCGGTATTCTTCCCCTCGGCGGGCCTTTCCACGGATAACGCAGCCATGATCGCGGCCGCGGCATTCCCGAAATTCGAACGTGTCGAATTTGCCGATTTCACGCTCGCGGCGCAGGCGTCGCTGAGCCTGTCTTAATCACGGCGCGGAAGTATTCCACGGTCCGCTGTAAACCCTCTTCAAGCGGCACGCGCGGTTCCCATCCGAGCAAAGTCTTCGCTTTCGTGATGTCCGGCCGGCGCTGCTTCGGGTCGTCCTCCGGCAGCGGCCGGAATTCGACCGCTGATGTTGCTCCCGTGAGCCTCAGGATTTGGTCAGCGAATTCGGAGATCTTCATTTCGCGCGGGTTTCCCAGATTCACCGGGTATCGCTCATTCGATTGCATGAGGCGAAACAGACCGTCCACAAGATCGCTCACGTAGCAGAAGCTGCGTGTCTGAGAGCCATCGCCGAAAACAGTGATGGCGCCGTTCGTCAAAGCCTGATCGACAAACGCCGGGACCACCCGGCCGTCGTTGAGCTTCATGCGCGGTCCATAAGTGTTAAAGATGCGCGCGATGTTCGTGCGAACTCCATGCTTGCGATGATAGGCCATGGTCAGCGCTTCGGCAAACCGCTTGCTTTCGTCGTAACAGGAGCGAGGGCCTACTGGATTCACGTTGCCCCAGTACGTTTCAACCTGCGGATGGACCATCGGATCGCCATACGATTCAGAGGTCGAGGTGAGCAGAAACCGCGCGCCGTGGCGATGAGCGAGATCGAGCATGCGGCGAGTCCCAAGCGAGCCAACATCCAGAGTCTCTATCGGGTACTCCAAGTAGTCCTTCGGACTCGCCGGTGACGCCATGTGCAGGACGCCATCCACCGCGCCTTCTATTTCGATCGGGAGCGTGACGTCATGCTGGATGAACCGGAAGCGCTCGTGGCCCGCAAGGTGTTCGATGTTCCTTCGGGAGCCGGTGAGAAAGTTATCGAGACCCACAACCGAGTGACTCCCGGCAAGCAGGCGGTCGCACATATGAGATCCAATGAAACCGGCCGCGCCGGAAACTACGATTCGCAAAAAGCCACCCCCAAACCTCATTCTATCCGGTTGGTGCTACATTCAATCTCTATGGTCCAACTGACGGGATTGGAGACCGCGATCTTCTTAGCGCTGGCATGCGCGTCGGGCTTCGTTTTCTGGAAGCGTTTCGGACCGGTGGTGAAGCTGATCCGCGCGGCAAAGGCGAATCCCGATTTCAGCCTTCATCCACTCGGCCCGCGCCTGGCCGCGTTTCTGTGGGAGGTGATGGCGCAGGGAAAAGTGATTCGCGAACGGCCGCTTCCCGGTATCGCGCACGCTCTTGTTTTCTGGGGATTCTGCGCGTTCGGGCTGGTCACGCTGAACCACTTCGCGATAGGCGCCGGAGTGCCCTTCATCGATCGCGACAGCGCGGCCGGCGAGATGTACCTGGGCTTCGTTTCGCTTTTCGCCGTGGCGGTCGCGGCGTCGATCGCCGGCCTTGCCTTCCGCCGGTTTGTGTTGCAGCCGCGGTGGTTCGGAAAGGTGTCGTACGAATCCGGCGTGATCGCCGCGCTGATTTTCATTCTGATGATAACGTTCCTGGCGGATCACTACATGTTCGAAGAGAGCCGCTGGATCTGGTGGATTCACACCCTCGCGCTTCTGACGTTCCTGCCGCTGGTGCCGCATACGAAGCACCTGCATCTGATCCTGAGCCCCGCGGCCGTGTTCGCGAAACGCGACGGCTTCAGCCGGATTCCGGCGCTCTCGGGTGACGAGGATTTCGGCCTGGAAACCGGCAAGGACATCACCCGTTTGGACGCGTTGCAGGCGTTCTCGTGCGTCGAGTGCGGGCGCTGTTCGGAACACTGTCCCGCGTACAACACCGGCAAATCCCTGAATCCGAAAGAAATTGTTCTAGGCATGCGCCGGTATCTGAACGAACACGGGATTGTTGGAACCGCGGCGATCACCGAAGCGCACATCGCGCCCGAGGCGGTCTTTCAATGCACCACGTGCGGAGCTTGCGAGGACCAATGTCCGGTAGGGATTCAGCACTTGCCAACGATTATCGGCCTGCGGCGCGGCATGGTGAACACAGGCAAGTGGGAGGACGACTACGGCGGAAAGCTCTTCCGGAACCTGGAGCGCGGGAATTCGCTCGGCTTCCCTTCCACCGACCGGCAGAAGTTCATCGATAAACACTCCCTGCCCGTCTACGACGGCACGCAGGAGTATTGTCTCTGGCTCGGTTGCATGGGCGCGTACGATCCACAAGGGAAGGACGTGGTGACGTCACTTGTCGAGGTGATGAACCACATGGGCGTCACCTTCGGCGTTCTGCGGAAGGAGAAATGCACGGGAGATCCGGCGCGGCGCCTGGGTAACGACTACGTGTTCTCCCAGCTTGCCGAAGCCAACATTGAACACATCAGAGAGAGCAAGGTGAAGAAACTCGTCTCGATCTGTCCGCACTGCGTGCGGACGATTTCGGAGGATTGGAAAGAGGCTGGGGCTTCGTTCGAAATCGAGCACCATAGCGAACTGCTGGCGCGCATGCAGCCGAACCTGCCAGGCCAGGCTGGCGGGTTGAAGGTGGTGTACCACGATCCGTGCTATCTCGGCCGGTACCGAGGCGTATACGACGAGCCGCGCGACGTGATCGCACGCGCCGCTGAGGTCGTGGAGCCTGAGCGGACGCGCAACCGGTCGTTTTGCTGCGGCGCGGGCGGCGGCATGATGTTCCTGGGTGAGGAGACCGGGAAGCGAGTGAACGTGGAGCGCGCCGGGCAACTCGTTAAAACGGGCGCCGATGTGGTAGGCGTGGCTTGCCCGTTCTGCCAAACCATGTTCCGCGACGCGCTTACACAAGTGAGCGAGACGCCGCCGAAGCTCCTGGACATAGCGCAAATCGCGGCGGCGTCGCTGCACAGGTAGCGCTACGGCGGGGATTCGCAGTATAAGGCAGTGGCATTGTATGAGCGCTCGAAGAGCTTTTTCCGGCTAGCAAGACTCGTCCCGGCGGACGACCAGAATAGAAAGACCTGCTTGGCAGACGCTGAAGGAGCCTGCTCGCTATCCGACGAAAAAAAGTTCTGGACTTGGTGGGCGTACGTTCAGGCTTGGCCGCCGTCGAGGTCACCTGGAGACTTTGCTTGAAATCTCTCCCGGGGGAAATGCATCCTTTTCCTTGAGTATTCGGCAATCATCTGGCCCGGCGTTCATCTCCGCAAGGTGCCGGTCGTTCCCGATTCGAATCCGCGATGCCCAGCCTGCGCTGCAATTCTCTCGAAGGGATCGGAGAACAGCGGTAAACTGGAGTCATGGCGTTGGGTATCGAAATCGGTACGCTCATAGATCGGGATCCGGGAATACGTGGCGGACGACCCAAGATTGCCGGGACTGGACTGACTGTACGGCGAATCGCCGGCTGGTACAAGATGGGAATGTCCCCAGACGAAATAGCCCTCGAATACCCGCATCTGACTCTCGCTCAGGTGCATGCCGCTTTAACCTACTATCACGCCAATCGTGAGGAGATTGAAGCAGACATCGCCGAGGAAGAGGCGGCATCGGTGCATTGGGAACGGCAACTCGGTCGCGGCCAGGCGCGGACTTGAGCCAGGCGCGGCTGTACCTCGACGAGGACGCCATGGCTATCCGTCGTCTTCGGCTTGAGGGCCCCCAACGTTAATGTTTTGACCGCCTCGGAGGCGGAAATGTTCAACCGCGACGATCGGGATCACCTCGTAGCGGCTTCGGCATCCGGGCGCGTACTGTACACGTTTAACCTGGCGGATTATTGTATCCTTCATCAGGTTTGGATTTCACAACAACGCTTTCACGCAGGTATTATCGTTGCGCCACAGCAACGTTACACAGTCGGAGAAGAACTTCGGAGACTCATGCGGCTCATCGGCACGGTTCCGGCGGAAGAAATGCGGAGCCGAATCGAATTCCTGTCTTCGTGGTTCTGACGGCGGTCGCGACGGTCACGAGACCTCGTCCAACGAGCAGTAGACCACCGCGCTTGGGCGATTCCTGTACGAAGCACAGCACCTGATCTCACCGCATCCTCAAGACGAGGCCAATCTGGGCGATAAGGGCAATTGTGAGCCTATTCCTGGATAACGCCCGCCGTATTTTCGAGACCGCTTCAAACGCACCCGAGGCGCCGGGCGACATGTCGATTCTCATTGACGGTGGAGGGGCCATCCAGATAGTGGCGGATTCGGACTGGCCGCTCGATTCACTCTGCCGGGAGCGTGGAGCGGCAATGGCATACCGCGTGACCGCCCGCGGCGGGAACGTCAGGCTCGAGGGGCGTTCGGGTCTCCACGCCTGCGTGATTGAGTCGCCGCACCCGGCGCGGACGGCGCTTCGGCTCCTGCGTGGACCCGTCACACTCCCGCTTCACGCAGGAACGCCGCCGCTTCTTCCGGCGGCGTAGGATTGATGTAAAAGCCTGTCGCCCACTCGAAGCCCGCAACCCGGGTGAGCCGGGGCATAATCTCTATGTGCCAGTGGTAGTGCGGAGTCCGCTCTTCCTGAACCGGCGAAGTGTGAATCACAAAGTTATAGGCCGGCTGTTCCAGGACCTTATCCAGCTTACGCAACGTGGATTTCAGAACCCACGCCAGATTCGCGAAACTGCCCGCCTCCGCGTCCTCGAAGTGTGAGTTGTGCACTTTCGGCAGAATCCACGTTTCGAATGGAAAGCGGGGCGCGTAGGGTTCGAGCGCGGCGAACTGGTCCGTTTCGGTCACCATGCGGACGGCGCTATTCGATTCCTCGCGAACGATATCGCAGAACACGCAGCGTTCTCGAAAGGCGAAATAACCCCGGGCGCCGTCGATTTCCTCGCGAACCCGCTTCGGGGTGATGGGCAGGGCGATCAACTGGCAATGGCTGTGCTCAAGCGACGCCCCGGCCGCGTCACCGTGGTTCTTGAAGACGACGATGTACCGGAGACGGTGGTCGCGCTTGAGATCCACGATGCGCTCACGGCAGGCCCACAGGACGTCTTCGATTTGCCGTTCACTGAGGTCGATGAGGGAAGCGGAATGAGCAGGGGACTCGATGATGACTTCGTGCGCGCCCAGGCCGTTCATGCGATCAAACATTCCCTCGCCTTCGCGGTTCAGATTCCCTTCAATCTCAAGAGCGGGAAACTTGTTTGGCACCACTCGCAGCGTCCATCCAGGCTGATTCGGTCCGCCGCCCTGCCGGTGCGCGAGGATTTCAGGAGCAGTCTTGTGCTCGGAGCCGTAACAGAACGGACAAGGCGCCCCCTCAAGCGGTTTAGGCACCGGCTCCCTGCTGAAGTCCGAAGGCCGCCTGGCCCGCCCCGTGGCGATGATCACCCATCGACCGGTGACAGAGTCTTTACGCAATTCCGGCAATTTGCGACCTCCAGCAGTTCGTAGATTTTATGATAGCGTGAGAATTCGCTCAAGATTGAAATCCATGGACGCACTCCCTCTCGAAATTACGCCCAGTGAAGTGAAACGCCGCCTCGAAGCGGGCGACAGGCTGTCGTTGATCGACGTTCGCGAGCCGTTCGAGTATGCGCAGGCGCGCATCGACGGGTCGCGGCTTGCGCCGATGCGAACCATACCCGAGTCGTTGCCGTCGCTTGAGGAAGAATCAGAGCAGTCCACGCTCATCGTCTTGTGCCATCATGGCATGCGAAGTCTCAACGTCGTCGACTGGCTGCGCCGGCAAGGGGTTGAGGCGTGCATGAGCATGCAAGGTGGAATTGACCGCTGGAGTTGCGAAATTGATCCGGCCGTGCCCAGATATTGATACTGGAAGATTTCTCGGCATATCCCCGAGCGGTGGTCTGAATTATTGCCAGTAGTTATACTCAATTGATGAGAAATTTGCGGCTTGGGGGCCTGCTTCCGCTGAGTCTTGCCGTTACCGTGTGTGTTGCGGGGCAGCCCGCGCCGGCGGATTTCCGGGAGCACACTCTCGCGACGGGGCTGAAGGGCGGCTATCAGGTGGTTGCCTCCGACCTCAGCGGAGATGGAAAGGCTGATCTCATCGCGCTCGCCAGTGGAATGAAGGAGCTTGTCTGGTTCGAGAACCCCTCCTGGCAGCGTCACGTGATCATCGGGAATCAGAACCGGATGATCAATCTCGCGGCATGGAACGTGGATTCGAGCCGCGTCCCGGCGATCGTTCTTGCAAGCGAGTTCGCGAATCAGGCTAAAAACAGCATCGGAGTGGTTTCCCTGCTCCGGCACAACGGCGACACCCGGGAACCATGGAGCGTGACCCCGATCGACCGCCTACCCACTTCGCACCGACTGCGCTGGGCGGACATCGATGGCAGCGGCAGGAAGGTTCTGGTGAACGCCCCACTAACCGGCACTTCGGCGGAGGCGCCTGATTATCGGGGCAAGGCACCGCTTGTCTTCTACCGCCCCGGCGAGTGGAAGCGCGAGTTGATTGGAGAAGAGAACGAAGGAGTCACACACGGCATCTTCTGCGTCGATTGGGACAGCGACGGGCGCGACGCGATTCTGACGGCAAGTTTCGTAGGGCTACACCTTTACCAATTGGGCGCGCGCGGCTGGAAGCGCACCCGGATATCAGGAGGCCATCCAGCCCCGTGGCCGAAATCGGGCTCGAGTGACGTTTCAGCCGGCCGGGGATTCGGCACGAAGAGGTATCTGGCTGCCATCGAGCCGTGGCACGGGAATCAGGTTGCCGTCTATCGCACGGAGGGCGGGGCCTGGACCCGAACGGTGATCGACGCGGGGCTCGATCAGGGCCACACCATCCTCACCGCGGACTTTAACGCCGACGCTGTGGACGAAATCGTAGCCGGGTACCGTGGGGGGGCGCACGGTGTCAATATTTATTACGCGGAGAAACAGGGAGGATGGGTCAAGCGCAAACTCGACGGCGGGGATATGGCGGCGTCGGCATGCGTGGCTGCCGATTTGAACGCCGACGGACGGATCGACATCGCCTGCATCGGATCGGCTACCGCCAATTTGAAGTGGTACGAAAATCTCGGCCGGGAACGTCCGTGAGCAGCCCCGCCGTAACGGTTGTCGTCCCAACCCTGGCCTCCGACCTCACTTTCCTTGCATGCCTTGATTCCCTTCGGACCCAGACGTGGCGCGATTTTGAAGTGCTGGTGGTCGATAACGGCGGATCGTGCGCGGCGCGGCGTCTGCACGAAGGCGGGAATCCGCGACTGGAGTCAACGGACAGCGTTTCCATCCGGTGGGTGGAGAACAAACGTAACGCCGGTTTCGGGGCGGCTGTCAACGAAGCGAGACGGCATTCCCGGTCGCCATTCGTCGCCGCACTCAACGACGACGCCACGGCCTCGCCCGAGTGGCTGGGCTCGCTTGTCGACGCCATGTCGGACGGCGGCGTAGGAATGTGTGCGTCACAGGTGCGCCTCGCGGAGGCCGCGGGTGAAGGCAGCGCCCGCCTTGATTCGGCCGGCATGCTCATTGCCGGTGACGGCAGCAGCAAGCAGCGGGGACATCTGGCTGCGGTCGAGAGATTCGCCGTCGAGGAGGACGTCCTGCTTCCGAGCGCATGCGCGGCTCTCTACCGGAGAGCCATGCTCGACCAGGCCGGCTGGTTTGACGAAGATTTCTTTCTCTACTGCGAGGATACGGATCTTGGGTTGCGCGCGCGGCGCTTCGGATGGCGGTGCCGCTACGTTCCAGGGGCGATTGCGTACCACCAGTTCTCGCGTAGCGCCGGGCGGGCATCGGCGCTCAAGGCTTACTACGTGGAGCGGAATCGGCTCTTCGTTCTCGCGAAGAACTTTCCGCCCGTCCTACTGGCCGCCGCTCCGCTGGTCGCGGCATTGCGGTATTATTGGCACTTCGTGCTCATGCTCCGAGGGAGTGGAAAGGCCGCTGAGTTCCGCGGCGAAGGGCGCGGAGCAGTTTATCTGGTTTATTTGGTCATAAAGGCACACTTCGCATTGCTCCGCCACGCCGGCCGCCTATTCAGACAGCGCCGTCAGATTCGCGAAGACGCGGCTCGCGTGCCGGGCAGTCTCTCCGCGAGGGAGTTCAGGCAATTGCTCGAGACTCATCACATCAGAGCGCGGCAGGTGGCTGAACTGTGATAGATCGGCCGCCCGACGGCTCTCTTATGGTCATAGTCCCCGCGTATAATGAAGCCGGGGCGGTTGGCACGGTAGTGTGCGAGATCCAAAGAGTGGTGCCGAAGATCCCCGTCGTCGTCATTGACGATTGCTCCCTCGATTCGACGATTGACGTCGCGGAAGCCGCCGGTGCCCGTGTTCTGCCGCTGCCGCATCATCTGGGCCTGGGCGGCTGTGTCCAGGCGGGCTACAAACTGGCGTTCGAACTCGGGTACGATTACGTCATCCGAGTTGACGCCGATGGCCAGCACGACCCCAGATACATTCCGGACCTGTTAGCTGAGCTTCGGAGGACCGGGGTCGAAATGGTCATTGGATCGCGTTTCGTGGCGGCAAATGGGAACAGCACGACGTTTCTGCGGACGATCGGAATACGGTTCTTCCGCGCGATCCTGCGGCCGATTCTGGGCCACACGGTGTATGACCCGACCTCCGGCTACATCGGCGTAAACCGCAAGGCGCTAGAAGTTTTCTCCAGGAGCTTCCCTCTTGAGTATCCGGAGATCGAAGCTCTGGTTGTCTTGCGCAGAAAGGATTTCCGATTCTCCGAGGTGGCCTGCAAGATGCGGAAGCGGATGGCCGGCCGTTCCAGCCTGACAGGGTCGAGATCGCTGTCTTATATCGTGCATGTGCTGCTTGGAGTGTTTGTAAACGTATTAAAGATCGAGAGGCCTCCATGGCGGGGCCGGAGAGACTGATCGTGGACAGGCTACTGGACATTATCGCAATCATGGCCCTGGTGCTGATTGCGCTCACGCTCGGCACCTTGCGCCGCGCTCACATCCGAGTGGAATACTCCGTAAGCTGGCTGGTCGGCGCGCTGGTCCTGCTTGGGCTGTCCCTCTCTCGCCGTACTCTCGAAGGGATGAGCACGATCGTTGGCTTGGAATCCCCAGCCCTGGCGCTCACCCTGGTGGTTGGCTGCGTGTTCCTGATTATCTTCTTCCGTTTTACCGTAATCATTTCAAAATTGCGAGACGACAACGTCGCGCTGGCTCAGCGGGTAGCAGCGCTTGAGTACTACCGGAAGAACCGTGGCGACGAGGGTACGGTCACCTGATGGCTGCGGTTTCGCCTCGAAGAGAGCGCCGGAACACGGCCGGTAGTCCCGAAGCTGAACCCGGCTCGTGGGTTTTGGCGCTCGGCTGTTTCCTGCTTTTTTTCGTGGCTTGCGAAGTCTACGGTCCGGCGCTGAACGGACCGTTTGTCTTTGACGACCAGTACCTCCCGTTCGTTAACGGCGAATTGAGCTATTGGGGTCACTGGATCCACGGGAGCCGGCCAATGACGTCGCTGACGTTCTGGTTCAACTACGAGTGGTCGCGCCGCGAAACCTTCTCGTACCATCTGGTGAATTTGCTTTTCCATGCCGCGAATTCGTTCCTGGTTTATCTGATCTCCCGCAAGTTCATCGTGTTGCGTGAAGCGAAGCCCGGACTGCGGGAGACTGTTGCGGGATTCTGTGGGGCCTTGTTCCTGCTGCACCCCGTGCAGACGGAGGCAGTGTCCTACATCGTAAGCCGTTCGGAGAATCTGGCCGCACTCTTTTTCTACGGTGCGTTCGCGGTTTTCCTCTATCGCGGCCAGCGGCCGGCCGGTTGGGGCCGGACAATCTGTATTCTTGTGATGTTCGCCTGCGCAGCGGCCTCCAAGGAGCACGCCGTCACCCTTCCGGCCCTTATGCTCCTGACCGATTACTTCTGGAATCCCGGCTTTACGGCGCGGGGAATGAAACGCAACTGGAGGCTATACGGTTCCTTCGCCTTGGCTGGGGCTTTGGCGGTTCCATATGTTATCCGGCTCCTGCGTCCCGGCGATAGCGCGGGGTTCGGCGCCACAAGCTTCACATGGTATCAGTACTTTTTCACCCAATGCCGGGCGATTTTCGTGTACATTCGCCTGTTCCTGCTTCCGGTTGGACAGACGGTCGATTACGATTTCCCGATATCGAAGACGATTCTGGACCACGGGTCCATCATCGGTCTGGCAGGTATTCTTGCCATTACCGGAGCCGCTTGGGCACTGAAGAGGCGTTACCCCCTTGCATCGTTTGGCGTCTTCGTTTTCCTGCTGCTGCTTGCCCCTACCTCCTCCATCATGCCGATTCAGGATGGTATCGCGGAGAGGCGCATGTACCTACCTCTTATCGGCCTGCTTCTCGTCGCCGCGGAGGCGATCATGGCGCTGAAGATCCCCGTTCGCAAGCTCGCGTGGCCGCTCTGCGCCGCACTTGTGGTCTGTGCCGTCCTGACGCATCAGCGCAACCAGTTGTGGGGCAGCCAGGAAACGCTTTGGAAGGATGCCGTGGCAAAGGCTCCGGGGAAACAGCGTCCGCGTTTTCAGCTTGGCTACGTCTACTTCGAACAGGGAAAATGCAGGGATGCTCTGAGAGAATACGAAGTCGCGGCTGGAATTCAGGAGCCCGACTACCGGTTGCTCCTCGACTGGGCGCTTGCGGACGACTGTGCGGGCCAGCCAGGGGAAGCGATCTCGAAACTGCTGCGCGCTATCGCGATCAACCGGACCGCGCACGCTTACTCCCAACTCGGACTGCTTTACGCCAAGCAGAACCGCCGCGCGGAAGCTCTTGATGCCTACGACATTGCCCAAAATCTCGACCCTGGCTTTGAGTGGACCTATCTCTACCGGGGGAATTTGTATGCGATTGAGAAGAATTACGCTGCCGCCATCCCGCAGTTCTCAAAAACGATCGCTATCAATCCGCGAAACGAACGGGCGAAGGCTGCGCTCGCTTCAGCCCAAAGTCTGCGCGAGGCCGTTCCCTAATTCCAAACCGATGGCTCCGCTACGAATCGGCGTCAACGCGCTATATCTGGTTCCAGGCCAAGTAGGCGGGACGGAGATCTACCTTCGCAACCTCCTCACGGCCCTTGGGGAGATCGATTCCGTGAACGAGTATTTCGTCTTCACGAACCAGGAAACGGGATCCCGCCTTGCACCAGATAACGCCAATTTCCACACGGTTCCGCAATCCGTCCGGGCCGCTATTCGTCCGTTGCGCATTGTGTGGGAGCAGACGCTGCTTCCGCTCGCGGCGGCGCGCAATCGTCTCGATGTTCTGTTGAACCCGGGATTCACGGCGCCGCTGCTTTGCCCTTGTTCCATGGTCACGGTTTTTCACGACATGCAGCACAAGCGTCATCCGGAACACTTCCGGTGGTTCGACCTGCCGTTCTGGAGGATGCTGCTCTACGGCTCCGCGAAGATGTCGCGCGAACTGCTTGCGGACTCCGACGCTACCCGCCAGGATGTCTTGCGATTCTACCGCCTCGACCCCGCGAAGGTGACCGTCGCGACCCTCGGCGTGGAGGAGGAGTTCTTCTCCATCGGAAAACGCCGGAAGCCTATCGACCCGCCCTATCTGCTCTCCGTGTCGACGTTGCATCCGCACAAGAACCTCGACGGATTGTTGCGGGCTTTCGCGGCCTTCCGGAAAGGGAAGCCGGAGTATCGTCTGGTCGTAGTGGGCTTGCGGGGTTTCCATTCGGAGACACTCGAGCGTTTGCGAACATCGCTCGCGCTTGGAGAATCGGTCCGCTTCACGGGATGGATTCCGCGAAAAGAGCTTTACGAACTCTACGCGGGAGCCGCGGCGTTCGTGTATCCTTCAACATTTGAAGGGTTTGGATTGCCTGTTGTCGAAGCCTTGGCTGCGGGGCTACCTACTGCCTGTTCGAACATCCAGCCACTAGCAGGGATCGCCGGCAGCGCCGCCTTGCTCTTTGACCCGGCGGACCCCAGGCAGATTACCGCGGCCATGGAACGGCTCGTTTCCGGCGATTCGGCGAGCGAAGCGCTTGTACTGGCCGGACCCGCGCAAGCTGCCCTCTTCTCATGGAAAGCGACCGCCCGGCGCACACTCGACGCGATCACACGAGCTGCGAAATGACGCGGCCGTGCACTTCCGTCAGCCGTTCCTTGCGCCCTTGATGCATGAAGCTAAGGGCGTCCTGGTTGAGGCCAAGTTGATGCAGGACGGTTGTGTGGACGTCGCGGAAGTGACAGGGTTCGTTCACCGCCCGCAGACCGATTTCATCGGTCCCCCCGACCACTTGTCCGCCCTTGATTCCGCCGCCGGCCAGCCACATCGTGAAGCCGAGGTTGTGATGATCGCGTCCTTTGGATCCCTGCGATTCGGGCGAGCGGCCGAACTCACCGCCCCAGAGGACCAGCGTCGTGTCGAGCAAACCGCGCCTTTTCAAATCCTTCAGCAGCGCAGCGATGGGTTTGTCCGTCTGAGCGGCCATGCGAAGGTGGTTCTCTTCGATGTTCTCGTGCGCGTCCCACTGCATGTTCCCGGGGCCGCCGCCGGATACCGGGCACACGAATCGTACGCCTTTCTCGATGAGGCGGCGCGCCAACAGACACCGGCGGCCGTAATCGTCGGTCGGCGCCGCTCCGATGCCGTACATGTCGAGCGTGTCCTGAGGTTCGGTCGAAAGATCGAAAACCGCCGGAGCCTCGGACTGCATTTTGAAAGCCAGGTCGTAGGAGTTGATGCGCGCCGCGAACTCCGTGTCATCGGGCGCCATGTTGGCTTCGTTGAGTCCGCGGATGAGGTCGAGCGTCTTTCGCCGTTCAGCACCGGTGACTCCGGGTGGAAGCTCGAGGTTCAGAACAGGTTTGTTTCCGGGGCGGAACATGGTCGGCTGATAAACGGCCGGCAGGAAGCCGTTCCCGTACATGGGTTGCCCGGCTTCGAGCGCGCCTTTCGGATCTGGCATCACGACGTACGCCGGAAGCGATTCGGATTCGGATCCAAGGCCGTAGATGGTCCACGCGCCCATGCTCGGAAAGCCGGGAATGACGCGCCCGGTAAAAAGCTGGTATTGAGCCGCGGAGTGCACCACCATGTCGCCGTGGCAACCCCGTACAACGGCGATATCGTCGACGCACCCGGCTGTGTGCGGAAGCAGGTCCGAAACCTCAATGCCACTCTTCCCGTACTTCCTGAAGGTCCGCTTTGTGCCGAGCAGCGTCGACTTGCTGTCGACAAATTGATACTTCGCCTCACCAAAACTGGCGGGGCGTTTCTGGCCGTTTAATTCATTCAGCAGCGGCTTTGGATCGAAGGTCTCGATATGGCTGGGCCCGCCCGCCATGAAGAGAAAGATCATCGACTTGGCCTTCGCCTTATCCTTCATGTGCGGCGGTTTCGCGGCAAGTGGATTCAGCGTGCCCGCTCGAAGGTCCTCCTGCTGGAGCATGGAGGCGAGAGCTACTGCGCCAAAACCGCAGAAAGCGTCCGAAATAAATTCCCGGCGGTTACGGGTGATGCGTGAGTGTTCGGGCATGGCGGTTCAGTTTACGTACAAAAACGCGTTCAAATTATACACCGCGAGCGCCAGTTCCTTGAGCCTTTGCGTCTTGAGATATTCAAGGGCAATGCGGGCTTCGCCCGCATTTGGCTGGCGGCCGGCGGCCAACCGGTAGGCAAGATCGATTTGCTTTCGAGGATCCGGTCCGGCTTCGGCGCTGAGACGCTCCGAAAACGCCTCGGCCAGTTGATTGGCGGTATCTCCGTTAAGCAGTTCGAGCGCCTGGGGCGCGTGCGTGCTCGATTCGCGGCGGGGACAACTCACCTGCAAATCGGGCGCGTCAAAAACCTCCATGAACGGGAGATGCAAATTTCGCTTCGCAATCAGGTAGACGCTCCTGCGATTATGCTCGGCCTTGTCCGGCGTCACAGCCCATTGCGATGGCTTGTAGAGCGCGTTGACCAGCCCTTGATCAATCGCGACGATCACGCCCGGGCCGCCAGCTCGCTTGTCCAGTTTCCCCGACACCGCAAGCATCGCGTCGCGGATCTCCTCGGCTTCCAGACGCCGCCTGCTGAACTTCCACAGAAGCCTGTTTCCAGGATCCTTCTCTCCTGCGATCGCGGTGGCCGGAGTGGAGGAAACCTGCTGATAGGTATTGCTCATCAAAATGAGGCGGTGAATTTTCTTTACGCTGAATCCGCTCCGTACGAATTCATTGGCGAGGTAATCGAGCAGTTCGGGGTGCGAGGGCCGCTCCCCCATCCGGCCGAAATCGTTCGGAGTCGCCACGATGCCGCGTCCGAAATGATGATGCCAGATACGATTGACCATCACCCGCGCGGTCAGCGGATTCTCCGCGTCCGAAATCCACTTAGCGAGTTCCGTCCGCGGGCGCTTCGCGTCCGCCGGCAACTCAGGCGTGTCGTCCGAAAGCAGCACTCCGAGAGGACGAGGGCCCACACGATCGCCCTTGTTCTCGAAGTCTCCCCGCGCCAGCATATGGATGTTGTCGCGATTCTCAGGCTTGAGGGCGACGGCGAACAAGCCGGCCAGGGGTTCGGGGCGCTTCCCTTCGAGTTCCTCGACTTTTGCGCGGATGGCCTCCAGTTCGTCGCCCTTCTTTCCTCGCGTTGACTGCCGAAGTTTCAGAATTTCCGCCTCAACCGGCTCCGCTCTGGATTTCCACTGGGACTGCTCTTCAGGCGAGGCTCTTACCGCGTCATTAAACTGTACGCCGGAAAAATAGGCCTGAATCCGGTAGTAATCGCTGTGCCGAATCGGATCGAACTTGTGGTCGTGGCATCGCGCGCAGCCAAGCGTTACGCCGAGCAGCGCCGATCCCACCGCGTTCGTCATTTCAGTAAGCACTTCATTGCGGCTGCTGGCTACTTCCTGGTTGCCGGCGTTCTTTCGCAGCGGGCCCAGACGGTTGAAACCCGATGCGATCAACGTCTCGTCCTCACTCGGGGAAATTTCATCTCCGGCAAGTTGTTCGGCGATGAAACGGTCGTACGGTTTGTCGTTCTGAAAGGCGCGAATCACATAGTCGCGGTAACGCCATGCGTCCTTGCGGTGGGTGTCGTATTCAAAACCATCGGTCTCGGCGAACCGCACCAGATCGAGCCAGTGCTGCCCCCACCGCTCACCGTAGTGCGGGCTGCTGAGAAGGCGGTCGACTAACCGTTCGTAGGCCCCCGGCGATTTGTCGGCCGTAAAAGCGGCTACTTCCGCGGGCGACGGAGGCAGGCCGGTGAGATCAAAGGAGAGACGGCGGATCAGAGTAGCGCGAGCCGCGCGCGGAGACGGGGCGAGACCCTCTTTCGCGAGGCGGGAGAGGATGAACGCGTCCACGGGGTTCTTCACCCAAGCCGCGTGGGCCGCGGAGGAAAATTTGGGGACCTCCGGCTGGGTCCGTTTTACGAAAGCCCAATGCCGGCGTTCGGCCGCAGTGTACTTTCCGAGTGGCGCTATCGAGTCAGCGGCAATGAGCGCCGAGGCGGCGCAAGCTACGACCCAGAATTTCCCAAACACTCTACATCCTCCAGGTACACAGAGGCTATGATACCACCATGGGCTAGAGAAAGTCGGGTATCACCGCCATTCATCCACCCTACGAGACTGCTTTGCCTCAATGCACAAACCCTTGTAACCTGACTAGTGGCCGGCACGCCTATTCGAGTGCCAGCAGAGACAATCGATGCTGGTTGAATTCGATCTTATAAAACGGGCGCAAGGCGGTGATAATGCTGCATTTAATCAGATTGTGCTGGCTTATCGCAAGCGCATTCTGGGAACCATTGCCCGCCTGATTTCGCGAGTTGAGGATGTTGAGGATGTGGCGCAGGAAGTTTTTTTGCGTTTGTTTTTCTCGCTCGATCAACTCCGCAGCCCGGAGGTCTTTGAAACCTGGCTGTACCGGCTAACGGTGAACGCTGCTTACGACTATCTTCGTAAGCAGCGAAGGAGGCCGGAGTTGCGCATGTCGGATCTCTCCGAGCAGCAGGTGATGATGGCTGATGCCGCGGCCAGCGGAAAGTTCGATTTGGAGGGACGGCGCCAGCGCAAGGTGCGGGAATCTGTCTCGTCGCTGCTTGGGTCGATATCCGAGAAGGATCGAATCCTGTTGACCTTGAAAGAGGTCGAGGGGTTATCCCTAAAGGACTTGGAGAAGATTTACAAGGTTAAGGAGAACGCCCTCAAGGTTCGGTTGTTTCGTGCGAGACAGAGAGTCTTGCGCGCGTTTGGCTCGGGATCGCCCGGGTAGTTTAGGGGATGCCCGGAAGCACGAAATGGTGTTAAACTCATGAAAGAATCGCCAGACCCTATGTCGCATGATACGGAATTGTCGGACCTATTGCAGCAGTACCGTCGCGCCTGCGAGGCTCCGGACGCAAGTCCCAACTTCATGCCGGTCCTCTGGGAAAAAATCGAAGCCCGGCAAAGTGAACGCACATTCTTTGGACGCTCTTCGAAGGTTTTGGTCACGTGCGCCCTTGCAGCCAGTTTGATTATGGGAATCTACGTGGCGATCCCAGGTAACCACGCCGCCCATCCGTTTTACACCGCCAGTTACGTGGAAGTTCTCGCTGTTGACGAGGCGCTTCAGTCCGCCGAGTATTCCGAACCCGTCCACGCCGAGTCCGTGATGGAAATACACGACGCCGATTTTGAGTTGCTATGAAACGCCAGGGCGTGACTGCAGTGATCTATCTGGCGCTGGTTTTCCTGAGCGGAGCCTTGGTTGGAGGCTTCGGACACCGGCTTTATACGCAAGGTACGGTCAGCGCAGGCTCAAAGTCGGGACGAAGCACGGACGAGTACCGCAAACGGTACATCGGGGAAATGCGTTCCCGCCTCAAGCTTGACGAAGCTCAAGTTGCCAAGCTCACTGAAGTCCTGGATTCGACCCGTTTGCAATACAAGAAATTCAACGAGGCTCACAAGGCGGAGTTGGGCGGGATACAGAACGACCAGGTCGCAAAGGTGAACGCCCTCCTTTCCGATTCGCAGCGCCTGGAATACGAAAAGATGCGCGCTGAGCGCGAGAAGAACCGGAAGTAACGATTTTACGCGGTCGCCTGAGGCGCTGGCGGCCTGTTGCCCCTGATTTTCTGGTACTTCCTTTCAAACTTGTCAACCCGACCGGCGGTATCGATCAGTTTCTGCTTGCCCGTGAAAAACGGATGGCAGTTGGAACAAATTTCCACGCGGATATCGCCTTTGTGCGTCGATCGCGTCTGAAACTTGTGCCCGCAGGCACAAATGACGTTCAGTTGGTTATATGCGGGATGAATGCCGGCCTTCATTCGATTGCAGAATCCTTTCTAAACGACTAGTGTATCACGGAATACTTCCGCACTCCCAAGCCGGGGTTTTTACCGCTTCTTCCAATTCAGGATGAGTCGGTGCCCATCCACCATCTCCTCTTCTTGGCGCGCGGCAACGCCCGGCCCGAACGGCGAGAGGCCTAACCCCACACTGGCCTGCCCTCGGACGGGGCATTCTGATCAACTCCGGCACCGGTGTGAGGCGTTGTTTGGATAATGACCGGATCTGTGAAACCCAAAACGGAGATCCCGCGTCTGGAGAGGGTCGGTGGGTAAACTTGCCTGGGGGGAGCGATCATGAGCCTGAACTTTGGGAGAATCCTGGCTGCATCGGCGATGGCCACAATGTTCGCCGCGCTGTGTTACTCGCAGACAGCGCCGGGTGGCGCTTTGGAAGTCGAAATGTTGGAAAGCGAGGCGATCCGTGGAAACGTTCTGGGAGAATCGGCCACGCGCCGCCTCTCCATCTATTTACCGCCGAGCTACAGCACTTCGGTCAAACGTTATCCGGTGCTGTACCTGCTACATGGAATCCAGGACAGCGACCAGACCTGGACCCGTCCGTGGCCAATGATGGAAGCTCGCAGTCCCTATACGACGATACAGGCGCTGATGGACGCGGGCATCCGCAATGGCCATTTTGGCGAGTTCATTGTCGTCATGCCGAATGCCGGGACGCGCTTCGGCGGCAGCTTTTACGTTGACTCCGAAGCGACGGGTAAGTGGGAACAGTTCATCGTCCGCGAAACGGTTCGTTTCATTGACGGCAAGTACCGGACGCTGCCGGCGGCGCAGAGCCGCGGCATCGCGGGGCACTCAATGGGCGGCTACGGCGCGATTACTCTGGGCGCGCGCTACCCGGACGTCTTTAGCGTCGTGTATGCCATGAATCCGGCCGTGCTGGGATGGGGCGGAGAGATCTCTCCCGAGAACCCGGCGTTCGATTCGGTGCTTCAAGCGCGGACGCTCCAAGACCTGATGCGAGGCGGGCCCGCCGCGTTTGCGATTGTCGCCCTCGCCCAGGCTTTTTCGCCCAACCGCGAGAAGCCGCCTTTCTTCGTGGACCTCCCGTTCACGAAATCCGGTGACGCTCTCGTTCCATCGCCCGGTGCTCACGAACGCTGGCAAAGCCGTTTCCCGGTGCAGACCGTGGCCCAAGACGCGCCGAACATCGCTAAACTTTCCGCTCTTCGCTTCGACACCGCCTGGGAGGACGAGTTCCCGCATATTCCGATCACCGCCCGCGCCTACGCCCGGGAGCTTGACAAGGCGGGAGTCACTTTTCGGTTCGACGAGTACAATGGCGACCACCGCAACCGCCTATGGGGCCGAAACGGGCGCCTGTATGCCGATGTCCTTCCGTTCATCTGGCGCAACTTGGAAGCCGAATCGACGCCCTGACGAAAGCTGGGGACGCGCGCACTGCACCCCGGGGCGGGTCAGGCGATGTTTGTCCGCTTGGGCATGGCTATATGTACGTGACGGCGTCGTTCTATGAAGTTGCAGTAGCTGCTTGGAGAAAGCCAGCCAACTTACCGGTTGCCTTGAACTGCGGAACCTGATCCAGTTCCTTGAACGAAGTTCCTGAACTCGTTCGACAGGCTCCGGCTGGAATTCCTCGCTAACACCACCGTCCGGGATTCATCCCGCCTCACGTTGTCCGGACCGGTAGTTCGTGCCTCGGATTGCTTCGCTCACACCTTCGGACTTATTCTTTCCTTTCTTCCCTTGGAATCTGCGAACCCGGCAACCGGCGCTCCTACCTCAGTAGGGCGGGAACGGGATAGAATCGAGTGAGGCCCAGAGCCCCATGCAGCCGGAAAACAGCACAACGCCTTCGCGCAGAGCCTTTCTCGAATCGCTCAGCGGAGGCTTCGGCATGCTCGGTCTGGCCGGAATGGCGGGAGCCGAACCGTCTTACGCCGCGGCCGTTCGTGGCCCGCATTTCGCCCCCAAGGCGAAGCACTCGATTTTCCTGTTCCTGCCGGGCGGGCCGTCGCATATCGACCTGTTCGACCCCAAGCCCGCTCTCGCAAAGTACGCCGGCCAACGCCCGTCCACGGCCAATCTGCGCACGGAACGCATGACGGGTGGCCTGCTGCCTTCGCCCTGGAAATTCTCCCGGCACGGAAGGAACGGCGTCGAGGTCAGCGAACTCCTGCCGAGGCTCGCGGAGAGTATCGACGATATCTGCGTCATCCGCTCGGTCTACACGTTCAATCCGACCCACACGCCGGCGCGCAGTCTGATTCATTCGGGAAATATCGCCGCCACGCGCCCGACGCTCGGTGCGTGGCTCTCCTACGGACTCGGCACGGAGAACCAGAACCTTCCCGGCTTCGTCGCCCTCAGCCCTTCGCCGTTCGGCTCGCTCTGGCGCGCGGGATTCCTGCCGTCCGAGCACCAGGGCACGCATTTCAATAACGCAGAGAGCGATCCCGAGAAAATGATCCGCTATCTGCGCAATACGCAGGTAAAACCGGACGCGCAGCGCGCGCAACTCGACTTGATACAGGCTCTGAACAAGGAGCATCTGGCGGCATCGGGGCCCGACTCGTTCCTCGACGGCCGCATTCAGGCCATGGAAACGGCGTACCGGATGCAGTTTGAAGCGCTCGATGCCTTCGACGTCAGGAAGGAACCTGAATCCGTTCGCGCCGAATATGGCACAAGCCCCTTCGCGAACGGCTGCCTGCTCGCCCGGAGGCTGGTCGAGCAAGGCGTACGTTCCGTCCACGTTCACTCTGGACCCGGACAGCCCTGGGACGATCACAAGAACATCGACAAGAATCTGCAGGGGCGATGTCCGGAGATGGACCGCGCTTCCGCCGCGCTCATTCGCGATCTGAAGGGCCGCGGTCTGCTCGACGAGACGTTGGTCCTTTGGGGCGGCGAATTCGGCCGCACGCCGGTATCCGAGGCGGGTGACGGACGCGACCACAATCCTTACGGCTTCACGATGTGGATGGCGGGCGGAGGCGTCAAAGGCGGAATTGTCTACGGAGCAACTGATGAATTCGGGTTTCAGGCGGTCGAGAACCGGGTGAGCGTCCATGACATTCACGCCACGGTCCTGCACCAGATGGGTATCGACCACGAGCGTCTGACCTATCGATACGCCGGCCGCGATTTCCGCCTGACCGATGTACAAGGGCGAGTCGTGAAGGAGATTCTGGCGTGACGCGGGTCAGCCTCGTGAAGAGGGCCGGTCTTGTGACCCTTTTCGTGGCGCAGTGCGCGTTCGCACAGAGTCCGGACTTTGAGTTCTTCGAGAAGAAGATCCGCCCGGTGCTCGCTGAAAAATGTTACGCGTGCCACTCCTCGACGGCCAAGACGCCGATGGGCGGCCTTGTGCTCGACACGCGCGTGGGCCTTGTCAAGGGAGGTGCGACGGGCCCGGCGATCGTCCCGGGTAAGCCCGATGAGAGCCGCCTTGTGCTGGCGCTTCGATATCAGGACGATCGATTTCGAATGCCCCCAACCGGAAAGTTGGCAGGAACAACCATCGCGGACTTCGAGAAATGGATTTCCATGGGCGCGCCCGATCCGCGGGTGCGTGTAACGCCGGCTGCCAGGCCCGCTCAAGGGATCGACTTCGAAAAGGGCCGGCAGTGGTGGTCCTTCCAGCCGGTAAAGGAGGCGAACGCCCCGACCGTATCGAAGCCAGCATGGGCGCGCAAGAAACTCGACTTCTTCGTGCTCGCGAAGCTGGATGAGAACAAACTCTCTCCATCTCCCGAGGCGGACAGGCGCACGTTGATAAGGCGCGCGAGCTTTGATCTCACGGGTCTTCCGCCTTCCTATAAGGACACCGAGGCCTTTGCGGCGGACAACACGGCGGACGCCTATGAACGGCTCGTCGAGAAGCTGTTGGCCTCTCCCCGTTACGGAGAACGCTGGGCGCGCTATTGGCTCGACGTGGCCAGGTGGGCGGAGGATCATCCCACGGGTGAAGCTACAAACCAGCCGCACCCGTTTGCCTGGAGATACCGCGATTGGGTTATTGAAGCCTTCAACCGGGACGTTCCCTACGACCGGTTCATCAAACAGCAGTTCGCAGCCGATCTCATGCCAGGCTTTGAGCCGGAAGATATGCGGGCGCTTGGGTACATCGGCAACTCACCCATGTATCACAAGGATCTGCGGCTTTCGACGGAAGTCATCGGGACGCTTGCCGCCGACGATTGGGATGAGCGTGTCGACGCCGTGAGCCGTGGACTGCTGGGTCTCACCGTCGCCTGTGCGCGCTGCCACGACCATAAGTTCGACCCCATTTCAGCGAAGGACTACTACGCGTTCGCGGGTGTTTTCGCGAGCACGTGGCTGGTGAAGCGTCCTATCGTACCCATGGACAAGGCCACCGAAGAGAAACTGGTCTGGGATCACGAGAAGCTGTATCGTGTGGGCGGCGCCTCGCGCAACCTGAACGAGTTCGCCACTATTTCGGCGGACGCGGTGAAGAAGGTGGAGCGGATGCAGGTGGAAGTCGCGGAACTGAAGAAGAATCTCGACAAGGCCGACGTTCCCCTGACGCACGCCATTATCGATTGCGGTGTCTGGATTGGAACGCTCGACCCCACGGTGACGTGGATCGAACTGAAGCCGGGCCAACCGCGGGATTTGCCGGTGTTCATCCGCGGCAACGTGGCGAACCCCGGCGAAGTCGTTCCAAGGCGTTTTCTGACGGTGCTCTCGAAAGGCGCGCCGGAGCCATTCACACGCGGCTCGGGCCGCCTGGAACTGGCGGAGAAGATCACAGGTGAAGGCGCTGCTCTTTCCGCCCGAGTGATTGTCAACCGGGTATGGGGATGGCATTTCGGGCGCCCGCTGGTGGGCACGCCGAGCGATTTCGGGACGCAGGGCGAGCGCCCCTCCCACCCTGAATTGCTGGACGACTTGAGCGCGCGTTTCATCGCCAACGGCTGGTCGTTCAAATGGCTTCATCGTGAGATCATGCTTTCGGCGGCTTACCGCCAGTCGGGGCGGCGCGTGGAGGCGGCCCATCAGGCCGATCCAGCCAACAAATGGCTCTGGCGTATGAACCCTCGCAGGCTGGACTTCGAGGCTTGGCGGGACGCGATCCTGAAGGCGTCCGGAACAATAGATATGACCATGGGAGGGCCATCCTCCGAACTGGAAGCAACAGAGAACACTCGCCGCTCCGTTTACGCGAAGATCAGCCGCTCTCGCGTGCATCCACTGCTCCGGCTTTACGATTTTCCGGACGCCACGCAGCACAGCCCGGGCCGCGAAATCACCACGACGCCCGTACAGCAGTTGTTCGTCATGAACAGCGAGTTTTTTCAGAGCCAGGCCGCGGCGTTGATCAGGAGCGTGGATGGTGTCACGGAAGCTTCGGAAAAAGTTCGGATGCTCTACAGAAGCGTATTCAGCCGCGATCCGAGCCCCAAGGAAACGGACCTCGCATTGAGTTTTCTGGCGAAGGGCCGCGAGCCCTTCGGACACGAACCGTGGAACGAATACGCGCAGGCACTGCTGGGATCAAACGAACTTATCTTTTTGCAATGAATGCTTCCGTGGCGGCTCTAAGCGCCGTACGTAGCCGTAGGGCAGGCGATCGCCTTTCGCCGCCTGCCTTCCAGCGGGAAATGGCAGGCCACGCGCGGCAATGGCGTGCTCCACACTCACAACGAACTCCGTGACAAGCCGCTCAGATGTCGTAGTACAGCGAGAACTCGTAAGGGTGAGGACGAAGGCGTATCGCGTCCGCTTCGTTCTTGAGCTTGTACTCGATGAAGGTCTCGATCAGTTCCTCGCTGAACACGTCGCCGCGCATGAGGAACTGGTGATTGTCTTCGAGGCAGATCAACGCCTCCTCTAGAGAAGCGGGCATCGATGGAACGTTCTTCATCTCTTCGGGCGACAGGTCGTAGATGTCTTTGTCGAGCGGTTCACCTGGTTCGATCTTGTTTAGCACTCCGTCGATGCCGGCCATCAGCAGGGCCGCGAACGCCAGGTACGGATTCGCCGCCGGATCCGGCGGCCGGAACTCGACGCGCTTCGATTTCGGACTAGCGGAATACATCGGGATGCGGCAGGCAGCCGACCGGTTGCGGCGCGAGTAGGCAAGATTGACCGGGGCCTCGTAGCCTGGAACCAGACGCTTATAGCTGTTGGTGGTCGGCGCAATTATCGCCGAGAGCGCGCGCGCATGCTTCAGCAGTCCGCCGATGTACCAGAGCGCCATCTGGCTGAGACCGGCGTAGCCATCGCCCGCGAACAGAGGCTTGCCATCCCGCCAGATCGACTGATGCGTGTGCATGCCGCTTCCGTTGTCCTGAAACAGCGGTTTCGGCATGAACGTCACTGTCTTGCCGTACTGGTTGGCTACGTTGCGAACGATGTACTTGTAGAGCATCATGTTGTCGGCCGACTTCACCAATGTGTCGAACCGCTGATCGATTTCGCACTGGCCGCCGGTCGCAACTTCGTGGTGATGGCACTCGATATCCAGACCGCACTCGATCATGGTCTGGACCATTTCGCTTCGCAGATCCTGGTAGTGATCGGTTGGTGGTACGGGGAAGTAACCTTCCTTGTAGCGCGGCCGGTAACCGAGGTTGTTCTCGCCGCGGCCGGAATTCCAGCGGCCCTCCTCAGCATCGATGAAGTAGTAGCCGGAGTGCTGGTTCTGGTCGAAGCGGATGTTATCAAAAATGAAGAATTCCGCTTCGGCGCCGAAATACGCTGTGTCTCCGAGACCGCTGTTCTGGAGATATTTCTCAGCCTTCTGGGCGATGTACCGGGGGTCGCGTTCGTAGCTTTGCTTCGTGATCGGGTCGATTACGTTTCCCAACATAACGAGAGTTCGGGTTTCGCCAAAGGGATCCATCAGCGCGGTATTCGGATCCGGAATGAGCAGCATGTCGCTCTCGTTGATGGCCGCCCATCCACGAATGCTCGAACCGTCGATGCCGAATCCATCTTGAAAAGTGCCTTCGGACAACTGGGAAATCGGATAAGAAACGTGGTGCTGCAAGCCGGGGATATCGGTGAAGCGCATGTCTAGCTGTCTGGCGCCGTTTGCTTCCGCCAATTCCAACACTTCTTTGGGGGTCATTTTTCCTCCACGATGAGTTTGAGAATGCAGTACAGCAGAGATCGCTCTCGCTACTGAGTGGCCTTAAGGATATCGAAAACGGATCAGCCCGTCAATTCCGAATCAGGCAACTGACGGCAACGTGCTGGTGGTGGTGGAAAGACAAGGATGAGGTGATATCCGCCCCCAAAATGTGATGCAGTTGTGCGGTAACAGTCGCGTCGTGTTTCATAGGGAAATCCTCTCCGGGTTGCGAAGAATGGGGCGCCTCTCCCGATGGTCTCCGGGCAAAAGCGGGCGGCGACAAGCAATTGTCATCGCAGTCACCGTGCGCCGGACAAGTTCAGGGCGCCGAGGACGCCCGAACGGACTTACTTTTTTGCGGGCGATCCGTGGGAATCGGCCGCTCTAGACGGCCGCCTTCTCCAGGTAAAGCGGTCCCATTGGTGATTTCGACCCCCATGACCGGGAATCGGCATTTCGGCGGATCATGGCGGGAAGACAGTGATGCCGCCCGGCGCCGGCACCCCGATTCTAATCGAGAACCACCGGTTGGGACGTCGATTTGCTGACGTATCAACTCAGCCGGTCAAGATACTGTTTTACGAAATCGCAGCCGACCTCGGCGATGTAGGCCTCAGTCAGGCGCCTGGTGATCGGACCGGGCACCAGGCCTTCGCCGATCTTAGCGCCGTTGAAGCTGCGCGCGCCGGCGATGCAGAGGCTCGTGGAGGTCAGGAACATCTCTTCGGCATTCTCCGCGTCGAAGAGATCGATGTCACCTTCGACCACTGGAATGCCGAGCTTGCTCGCGAGATCGAGCGTCATCTGGCGGCTGATACCGGGGAGGACGTTCCGCTCGCCCGGAGTGTAGAGTTTGCCTTCGCGGACCACGAAGATGTTGCTTCCCATCCCCTCGGCGAGGTTTCCGTTTGCGTCTAACAGTACCGCCCAGCCATCCGGATCGTGGGCTTTCACCGACTGCTCCGCGATGATCATGTTCAGGTAGTTGTGGGTCTTCGCTCGCGGGCTGAGCATATCCGGCGCGATGCGACGCTGGGCGGGCGTCCACACGTCCAGACCGTCGCGGAACTGCCGCGCGCGCGCCTTGAGCGGCAGTGGCGTACATTCCACAATCACGTTCGGACCGCTGTGCTCGGGCACTTCGTCATCGATCGGATCGATGCCCCGGCTGACGCGCTGGCCGATCCACCAATCGCCGGCTGTGACGCGCAGATGTTCATTACGCGACACGATCTGCTCCGACACGTCGATCATCTCCCGGCGACTCATGCCGGGATCCAGACGCAGATACCGCAGCGAGCGAAAGAAGCGGTCAATGTGCTCCTTCAGCCGGAAGGCGCGGCC
>SYKU01000001.1 GCA_005808865.1 Acidobacteriota bacterium | reverse complement strand
GGCATGAGGCCGCGCGGGCCGAGCACTTTGCCGAGCTTGCCGACCGAACGCATCATATCGGGCGTGGCGATGACGGCGTCGAAGTCCGTCCAGTTCTGCGTCTGGATTTTCGCAACCATCTCTTCACCGCCGAAGAAATCGGCGCCCGCTTCCTCGGCTTCACGCAGCTTGTCACCGGAAGCGATCACTAAAACTTTCTTGGACTTGCCGAGGCCGTTCGGCATGACGACGGTTCCACGGACCATTTGGTCGGCGTGCTTGGGATCGACTCCAAGCCGCATGTGGATCTCGACGGTTTCGTCGAACTTTACGTACTTGATTTTCTGGAGTAGCGGAATCGCTTCCTCCAACTGGTAGGGGCGAACTTCCACCAGCTTGGCGGCAGCCTGGAATTTTTTACCTGTTTTACGTGCCATGTCTCCTCATTGGTGCGAACGGCCTTGTTAAAACACACACGGCCTCCCACTGAGCGGTCGAGCTGAAAGTTAAGTATACAACACGGCGCGCGGACAATGCAAATGGCGTTTTCCTGAATATTCAACTCCACGGAGCCGGGGCGTCAGATCAGAGTTCAGGCCGGGAGAGTTGACTCTTCGAAAGGAATGCCTCTCGGCGCCGGAACGAAACGGCTGGGCGGAACGGCATTCGACATTCCGCCTGTCGAGCGGAAGTTGGATTCGGCGCCCATGACCGCGTTCCATGGGCCCGTTACGGGCTCGCCGGCTGTCCTTGCTGGATGACTAGGCGGGACGTGTTCGGGGTGTCGATCACGACGGCCGCAGCCAGCAGCGCCGGCAACGAACGCAGCGCTGGACGGTCGCGCCCTTCGGGCCCTGGTTTCACATGCGTCTGAATCTCCAGGGACCGCGCGAGCGGGGCGGCGTCCCCCGGTTGACGAGACACCTGCGGGAGGCCTCCGGCGCAGGAGCCGGCGAGTTGTCCACGCGCTGGGGCCGCAATGCGTTTTCGCCCTTCTTCCGTTACGCGTCGACGCGAAGGCGCGCAGCCGGGCAGGTGCAGCGGCGAAAAATTTGAAAAAGTTGCAGCGCCAGCCTGAACTGTGATAAGGTCAACGACTTGGCACTGATTCCAAGTTCGGAGTACGCATGATTCTCGCAGTTATCATCTGGGTCCTCACAGGGGCGATCGTATACGGTTTCGCAGGCAAATTCTGGTGGTTTCCACCGCCGATTTCGAAGCACGGAATCGCCTATGACGAGCAGTTTACCGCCACGCTGATTGTAACCGGCGTCATCTTCGCCCTTGCACAGGCAGCGCTCGGCTACGTCATTTATAAGTTCAAGGACGATGGGAAGCGCGCCACCTACTCGCATGGCAACAACAAGATGGAGGTGATCTGGACAAGTGCGACCGCCGTCCTGTTTGTCGGCATCGTGTTGATGGGCACTACTATCTGGGCGAGCGTTCACTTCGCCGAGCCGCCCGCCGACGCACTTCAGATTGAGGTAACGGCCAAACAATTTGCGTGGAGCTTCCGGTACCCGGGCGCGGACGGGAAATTCGGCAAGACCGACATTAAGTTTATTAACGATGCAAATGGAAATCCGGTGGGGATCGACGAGAAAGATCCAGAGGGCAAGGACGATATCGTGGCCCCGGCTATCCGGGTTCCCGCGGGCAAACCCATCCTGCTCAGACTGAAAGCCCGAGACGTCATCCACAACTTCTTCGTTCGCGAACTCCGGCTAAAGCAGGATTTGGTGCCAGGCATGGATATTCCTTTTCACTTCATCGCGGACAAGATCGGCACCTATGAAGTCGCCTGCTCCGAACTCTGCGGGCTGGGCCATCACCAGATGCGGAGCACGCTTCAGGTGATGTCGGCGGAAGACTTCGAGAAGTGGAAGCTTGAAGCTGCCCAAAATAAGTAAGTAGACAGATGTTAAGGCGAAGACTTTCATTGACATCTTTTTTTTAAAGCGTCATTACAGGGGTTATTTATGTCCTCCACGGAAGTTCACGCGCATCAGGCGCCTACCGGCTTTATCCGGAAGTACATCTTTAGTCTGGACCACAAGGTAATCGGCATCCAGTATTATTTCCTCGCCGTGTTTTCAGTTTTTCTTGGGATGGCCTTGTCGCTGCTTATGCGATGGCATATGGTCTTCCCGGATGCAAAGGTAGCCTTCCTCGAGAAACTTTGGCCGGCGGGCGCGCCGGGAGGCGTGATGACTCCGGAGTTGTACCTCTCCCTGATGACCATGCACGGCACGATCATGGTTTTCTTCGTCCTCACCACCGCGCCGCAAAGCGGGTTTGGAAATTACTTCCTGCCGATTCAGATTGGGGCTGAGGACATGGCTTTCCCCGTCCTCAACATGCTTTCGTTCTGGACCACGTTCCTGGCTCTCGTTGTCATGGTTATGGCGTTCTTCGTCGAAGGCGGGGCACCCCTTGCCGGGTGGACCGCGTATCCGCCACTCAGCGCGGTCGGCGCGATCGCCGGACCTGGCCAGGGCGCGGGACAGACTCTCTGGGTGATCAGTATCGCCATTTTCTGCGGAGCGTCGCTGATGGGCGCGATCAACTTTATCGCGACCACGATCGACCTTCGCGCTCCGGGAATGTCGCTGATGCGGCTGCCGCTCACTTGCTGGACATGGCTGATCACGGCAATCCTTGGCCTGCTTGGTTTCGCCGTACTGCTCTCGGCGGGCATCCTTCTGCTGCTCGACCGTATGGCGGGCACCAGTTTCTTCATTCCAGGCGGCCTTGTGATTAACGATCAGATCCTCAGCCATAAGGGCGGATCGCCACTTCTTTACCAGCACCTGTTCTG
>SYKU01000190.1 GCA_005808865.1 Acidobacteriota bacterium | reverse complement strand
GTCGGTCTGCCGCAGTCCTCTGTATTCGATTCCGTTCGACCACGCACGCATCTCCCGTGATGGCCTATGAAAGCATGTCAGTTAGCTGGCGAATTTTGCGCCGGAAAGTAATTAGCGCTCACCTAGTACCCGGGCTGTTATGCCGGCCGTGGGCTCGCTCCAGGGTGCAACTTCGCCCGCAGCCCAAGAAATAAACCGCCCATGGAAATGTAACGCGTGTAAATTTAATGCCTTTTGGGCCGTTTAGGCTTGTTGAGCCGGGCAAGGCGTGTTAGCATTTAACATCCGCTACAAGGGCCGAGTTGGGTAGCCCAATAAAGCGGGACAGTTCAGATAACGGAGAAAAACAAGAACATGATGACCCTCAAGTCCTTCCAAAAAATATTGATGTTGGGAATTATTCTAGGCTCGGTGGCGTTTGCCGGACCAGTTTCGTACTCCGCGATCCTCACCGGTCCTAGCGAAAACCCGCCGAACGCATCGCCGGGAACGGGGACCGCGCAGGTTATCATAGATGTGATCGCTCACACGCTGTCGGTAAGCGCGTCCTTTTCGGGCTTGCTGGCTAATGTCTCGGCGGCCCACATTCACTGCTGCGCGACGGCGCCGGCTAATGTCGGCGTGGCCGTCGGTGCGGTTGGGTTCCCTGTCGGCGTTACGGGTGGAGTCTACGCACACGTCTTTAATACCAGCCTTGACGGGACATTCGGCGGGGCCTTCCGCACGGCCAACGGAGGAACCGCGGCGGGCGCCGAGGCCGCTCTGGCAGCCGGTCTGGCGGCGGGACGCGCGTACTTCAACATCCACACATCCGCTTTTCCCGGGGGCGAAATTCGTGGCTTTTTTACGGAAGACGTCCCGGAACCGGCGACGTTCGTCCTGGCCGGATTCGCGCTAGCCGGGTTGGCATTGCGCCGCCGTCTCCGGTAAAGTTCGGGCCCGCCAGTTTTGCACCATGTGTGAATCGCCGCTGCACCGAGGGAGCGGCGATTCACTTCGGGCCGATCGCTCCTCCCGCTGGCCAGTCCGTATCACCCACGCGCTTCAGATTCATCTCAAAGAAACGGACAGGTTCCTTGCCCGGCATTATCCTTTCCCCGGTCTCGCGCCACGCGCCATCCTTCACCACCGCGGTGTAGCGGATCGTCATCTGCCCCGCCGGGATGGAAACAATCCACACGAAACCATCGGCGGTTGGGGTCAGCGCGAAATCACCGACATTGCCCTGCGCATGGGAGTGCATGGTGTAGGCGCGCGTCGCCGGGCTGTAGGATATCGTCCCGAATGAGTTAAAGGCCAACTTTCCGTCCGCGTCGTAGCCCCGTCCCTCGATGACCTTCACGGAGCCGTCCAGGAACGGTCCGATCCGCTCCGTCTGCGTGAGGGTATGCTTTTCACCGGAAGGCAAAAGCGTCCACGCCGGGCCTCTCCATACGCCGTCCATGAAGGCTAGCGCCGCCATGGCCTCGCGCTCCGCCGCGATGAGTTTCGCCGGATCGGGGCGTCCCTGCGCGAAAGCGCTTTGCCAGGCTCCCACCGTCACGGCAAAGAAGGTGAACGCCGCCCATCGATTTCTGAACATTCCGGATCCTCCGTCGCTTCGGACACCTTAGCACGTTTTAGCGCAATCGTTAACCCACTTGCGCCAGACCATAGCGCCGCTGCCAGTGATCGCGGATGTAGGCGGCCGCTCGCCGCAAATCATCTTCGGAGGGTGGCGCGTTAACGAACGCTCCCGCCTCCTGCCGCGCGATCTCGAGAATCTCGCGGTCTCGCAAGATGCTCGCAATCCGCAGCGACGGCAGCCCCGACTGCTTCGTGCCGAAAAATTCCCCCGGGCCCCGCAGCTTCAAGTCCATCTCCGCGATCTCGAAGCCGTCGTTGGTATCGGTCATCGTTCGAATGCGCTGCCTCGCGGTTTCGCCCATCTTCTCCGTTACCAGGATGCAGTAGCTCTGCGCGGCGCCGCGGCCCACGCGCCCTCGAAGCTGATGCATCTGAGAGAGGCCGAATCGCTCCGCCTGCTCGATCACCATCACCGATGCGTTCGGGACGTCCACGCCCACCTCAATCACCGTGGTCGAGACCAGAATCTGCGTGCGTCCCCGCTTGAAATCGTCCATCGCCGCTTCCTTCAGATCCGGCGTCATGCGCCCATGCAGGAGGCCCACCGTAAGCGACGGAAACACTTCCTTCGAAAGGTGCGCGTGCATCTTCTCAGCGGCTTTCACGGCCTGCGTTTCGGACTCTTCGATGACCGGATACACGACGTAGGCTTGCCGTCCTTCCTCAATCTGCTGTTTGAGAAAGCTGTAGACGCGTTCGACCTGGTCTTCGGTGCGATGTTTCGTGATGATTGGCCTGCGGCCGGGCGGAAGCTCGTCGATCGTGGACGTGTCCAGGTCGCCGTATAACGTCATTGCCAGGGTGCGCGGAATCGGCGTCGCGGTCATCACCAGCACATCGGGATGCAGTCCCTTCGTCACGAGCCCAAGCCTTTGCATCACGCCGAAGCGGTGCTGCTCGTCGATGACTGCAAGGCCCAGGTTCTTGAATTCCACATCCTGCTCGATCAACGCATGCGTGCCGATGGCCACATGCGCCAGCCCCTCGGCCAGCAATTTCTTGAGTTGGAGCTTCTCGCGCGCGCTTGAGGATCCTGTCAGCTGCAGCACGACGTACCCCAGATCCGCAAACAGCCTCTTGAAATACAGGTAATGCTGTGTGGCCAGGATTTCGGTGGGCGCGAGTACGGCCGCCTGGTAACCGTTCTCGATGGCGATGATGGCCGCTTCCGCTGCCACGATCGTCTTCCCGCTGCCAACGTCGCCCTGGAGCAGACGGTTCATCGGACGTGGCGCGGCCATATCCTCAGCGATCTCCTTGAGCACGCGTTTTTGCGCGTTCGTCGGCTTGAACGGCAGCATGGCCTTGATCTTTTCCCGCACGCGTTCGTTAAGAGAGAACGCTATCCCCGGAATCAGGCGGGCCTTGTTTCGCTTCAGCGCCAGGCCGCATTCGAGCCAGAAAAATTCCTCGAAAATAAGACGGAATTGCCCCTGGGAACGGAACCCGTTAAGCAGCCGCAAGTCGCTTTCGGGCTTTGGGAAGTGGACTTCGCGGATGGCGTCCCAAAGTTCGGGCAGTTTCAGCCGCTCGCGGATAGGCGCCGGCAGATGATCCTCCATCGGCGCGATTTCCTGCAATAACCGGTGCGTCCACGCGCGCATCAGCCGCGTCGAGATTTTCTGCACGGCTTCGTAGATTGGAACGATGCGGCCCGTGTGGAGGGACTGGTCGCCGCCGTCGTCACCCGAGAGGATCTCGATTTCCGGATGCAGGATGGAAAGCTCGTGCGTGAAGCTGTCGAATTCGACTTTCCCGAAGAGCGCCACCTTCAACCCGGGAGTGAGAACGTTCGCGAGGTAGCCGCCGTGAAACCACTTTCCAAGCAGCGTCGCGCGCGACGAATCGACGAACGTGGCTTCGAATAGACCGAGGCTCTTCCGCTTGAAGCCGGACGCCTTCGCCGAACGCACTTCGGCGATGATGGTGGCCATTTCACCCGGAGCAAGCCGGTCGATTGTCTTCAGATTGCTGCGGTCTTCGTAACGAAACGGGACGTAGGCGAGCAGGTCTTCGACAGTCGCAAGCCCCTTGGCGTGCAGCATTGCCGCGCGCGTGGGACCAATGCCCTTGATGTCTGAAAGCGGAGTGGCGAGAAGCAAGCTCAGGCTCCAGTGTACAATGGCGCCTTGGGCGGGACCATCCGCGCCTGCACGAGTCCGGATGAAATGAGGGCCGGCGAATACGGGTGCAGGGAAAGCCGCTCCGCGCGGAAAAGGATGGAAGCGGTTGCTGAAATCACAAGTGCCGCTTACGCGATGAAGGTCGCGGATCCGGACGTACCTCCCAGAATTCATAGAACTCTCGTCCATCTTCAACGCTCGCGGCGTTAGCTGCCTCATCCTGAGCGGATCCTGACCGGCAACTTCGAGTCCTTCCACGGCCAGCCACGGGCAGCGGCCGCCATCGACTTCCTGACTATTGAGAATCGCAGAATTGAGTTACAAAAACAATTTCACTCAGGCTTGCTTTATAGGCCTTTGCGCGCCGCCAAGCGTCACGCTATTTGGCGAGACTCAATAACTTGGCTGGCCCGGATGATCGTTTCATGCCGGCCACAGGGCATCGACCCGCATCACGCGAGATTCCCTTGACTCATTGGCTGGGCTCTGATGATTTCCTGGCGAAGTCATGCAGCGAAATTCTCTGACCCGGTGTCCAGACCAGGATCCAGCGAAATGGAAGAACCTTTTGGACTTCCGGACTATCGAGGCTAAGCAGGATCTTGCCGGCTGGATTCTCACCCGGCTCGACCGGCGGGCGATCGGAGCGCGACCTGCGCGCGGCCTGGCTCGCCGCGAATTGATCCGCGAGGCGATGGAAGGGCACCAAGCCGGACTGGGGTTTCAAACCGGATTCCGTCAGTTCAGTGGTTGAAGCTGCGTTGGCGATTGCCCGAGCTGACGACATAAGGTAAGGGGTTCTCTCTACCCGGCACAGGAGGCAAAACGCACCAGCCGGCCCCTTCAGGCAGAATCGCGGGGTGCACCTTGTTGTGATTCGCGGTGATCGCGAAGCCACTGCGGGTCTATCATTGTGAATAGTGCCTCTCCCGTCACGTCGAGACGCGCTGAAAGCGCTGTCGTTCCCGGCCTTCGCCGCCAGTGAGTTCTATCGCGTTGCAAAAGTGAAACAGCGGGTCTGCCTCATCACTCCAGAAGGCCGGCCTTTCTTTTCGCTCGGTATGAACCACATCGATTCCGCGCCGCTCCGTTCCGACGAGACATGGCGCCGGGAGTTTGGCGAGGACATCCAGCGCTGGCTGAGGGTGGTGCATGATGATCTGCTGGCCTGGGGATTCAATACCGCCGGCTGGGTGCAGGAGTACGTCTCCATCAATCATCAGCATCAGCGGCACTCCCGCAGCTTTACTCCTGAGGAGTACCGCTGGCTGGGGCTCCCCTACTGCCACTTGCTGCCTTTCATCGAGTCGCACCAGTGGGAGATCGAAACCCGCCTTCCCAAGATCGATAGCCCTGGATTCGCCGAGTGGTGCGACTATGTCGCGCGCGATCAATGCGTCCGGTACCGCGACGACAAGAGGCTGATCGGTTATTTCTACACCGATTGCCCGGTGTGGGTACACAGCAGGCCGGGAAACGCGTGGCGTGGCTCACTATTCGACGCGAAGGAACTCGCCTCCGCTTCCGGCCGCAAGGAACTCTCCCGCCTGGCGACGCACTACTATCGAACCTTGCACGATGCCATCCGCCGATACGACCCGCATCACCTGATCCTCGGCGACCGGTACGAGGCTCTCGCGCCGCTGCCGGAAGAGGTGGTGCGCGGCGCGCTCCCCTTTGTCGATATCCTGAGCTTCCAGTGTTTCTCTCCGCCTGCCGAGATCCATGCCAAGCTCAAGCGTTGGGCGGACTTTTCCGGCAAACCCGTACTCCTCGCCGACGCCGCTCATTGGGCGCAGCCGTTCCAACCGGGTTGGCCTCCCCAGGAAGATCGCACCCACGATGCCGCGACCTATACAGAGACGCTGAACCGTCTTCTCGACCTGCCTTCTTGCGTCGGGTATCATCTTTGCGGTGCTTACCTCAAGAACAACGCGCGCCGTTATGGATTCCGCGATGCTCGCAACCAGCTTGAGCCGCATGTGGCGGCCATGACCCGAGCCAACCGAACCGCTGCGGGCCGTTTCACGCGTGAGACCGCGTGAGCAACACCCCTGGGTGGAGTCCGGATCAAGCGCCGGAGAGCCGGATCAGTGGCCGGAATTTGGGGGGCCAGATCGGCCGCCCTTGCGAAATATTCTTGCAGGCGAGTACTTCGGCATCAATTGTCCGCGAGTCTGGCAGACCGATTCGACCAATGGTCACTCCTGCGCGCCCCGTCCGCCTTCAACCCCGAATCACCACATTCCGAAGCGGCAACCCCTGGGCCAGCCGCGCCACGTTGTCCGCTACGTCGCGCATGCGACCTTCGATCGTCAACTTCGTCCAGCCCGACAAGTGCGGAGTCATCAGCACATTACCAAGCTCATGGAATGGATAATTCGACGGCAGACAGATTTCGCCCGTGGCTCCTGGATATCGGTACCACACGTCGATCGCCGCCGAGGCGATCACGCGGTCGCGCAGCGCTTCATAAAGCGCCCGTTCGTCGACGATGGGTCCGCGCGCGACGTTGATCAACACCGCATCGCGCCTCATCATGGAGAACTCAGCGGAGCCGAGCAACCCCCTGGTCTGCTCGTTCAGGGGGCACGAGACCACCACATACCGCGCTTCCCTCAACCGGTCGCGCCAGCCGGGCGTGGAACGCGTTACGGGGATCACTTGCATGTCGAAGGCCTCCGCGCGCTTCGCTACCTCTTTCCCGATATGCCCAAAGCCCAGGATGAGCACCGCCTTTCCGGCGAGCGGCTCGATCACGGGAGGCTCATGGTTCACAAACCCGGCCCAGGCTCCCTCGCGCAGCCTCCCGTCCGACAGATCGGGCCGCTGCGATAGGTGTAGCATCGCCGTGAAGACGTACTCCGCAATCGAACGTTCGTGATGGAACGTGTTCGCAACGGGAACCGTGGACGCCAGCAGGTCGAGCCCCATTCCGTCGAGACCGGCGCCCGGAACGTGCACAAGCTTCAGTCGCTCCGCGCGAGTCACAATCGCCGCGGTCAGCGGACCTCCCACAATCACGTCGGCCGCTTCGAACACATCAGGGAATGTGGCGGCAGCCCCGGGATCCGGCACGTTCGCAAGCACGCGCCCGGCCTGCAAATGCGCCTCGAGCGTCTCCCTGCCTAATGACGCAATTCGTCCCAGGAGAACGACTTCCAGTGGCTTCATCGCTTTTCAGTGTCTCAAAAACCGGAACATTTCCGGAGGCGCCATCGTAATAGATAATGAAGTAGAATATGTCGAATCGAAAGAAGTCGCGATGGTACATATGGCTGCCCATTGTGCTTCTGGTTCTGGGCGGCGGAGCGTATTTTTCAATCAAGGCCATCGGACGCACCTCAAACAAGATTGATCCGGAGAAAATCGTGAAAGTCGAACGGATCGACTTGGCCCGTTCCGTGGTTGCGACCGGGAAAATCGAACCCACTACAAAGGTCGAAATCAAATCCAAGGCCAGCGGCATCATCCTGCGCCTGCCCGTCAACGTCGGCGACGCAGTCCACCGGGGCGACGTCATCTGCGAACTCGACAAGAACGACTTGCAGCCGCGCCTGCGGGAGGCGCAGGCCGCGCTCGGCATCGGGGAGGCCGCGCTCACCAGCGCCCACGCCGATCTCGATCGCTATCAGGTCGAAGCCGCCGGCCCGGACGTTCCCTTCCTGAAGCGTGACATGCAGCGCGCGCACGACATGTTTAAGGAGGGCCTGATCGCGCAGAACGTCCGGGACGACTCCGAGAAGAATTATGAGATGGCGGTCAACCGCCAGAAATCCGCGGTCGTCAATCTTGGCGTCGCGCGGGCTGCCATCAGGCGTTCGGAGGCGCAACTCGAACAGGCGCGCGCCATTGTCGCCCGGACCGAAGAGGATCTGCGCAACGCCACAATCGTTTCGCCCATTGATGGCGTGGTGCTTTCGCGCGACCGCGAGGTGGGCGACGCCGTGAGTTCCATCCTGACCATGGGATCGGGCGCGACGCTCATCATGACCTTGGGCGACATGGCGGAAGTTTACGTCAAGGGGAAGGCGGACGAATCCGACATTGGAAAGATCTACCTCGGGATGCCGGCCCGGATCACGGTGGAGTCTTTTAAGAACGAGAAGTTCGCCGGCAAAGTCACGAAACTGTCTCCGATGGGCGTCGAAAAAGATAACGTCACCACCTTCGAGGTGCGCGTCTCCATCTCGAATGTGTCGGGCAAACTCCGCGCCCTGATGACGGCCAATGCCGAGTTGATTCTCGAAGACCGGAAGGGCGTACTGGCGATTCCGGAAGGCGCGATCCTCTATAAGAAGGACAAATCCACGGAGGTCGAGATTCCCGACCCGGTATCGGAGAAGGGTAAGCGAAAAGTTGCCGTCGTTACCGGAGTGAGCAATGGGTCGAAGACGGAGATCGCGAGCGGGCTGAAGGAGGGCCAGCAGGTGATCCTGCCATAGGGCGCCTGCCCTCGAGGGAATCCCATGGACTACGCCGCCGAACTGCTGTGCCAGGTACTTTCAAACCTCGCGCGCAACAAATTGCGTAGCTTCCTGACTATGGCTGGCATCGCCTGGGGTGTCGCCTCGATTGTGCTCATCGTCGCCATGGGCGATGGCTTCAAGCAGGGACAGCGAAACAACACAAAGCAGCTTGGAGAGAACATCGTCATCGTCTTTCCGGGCCGCACCGAAAAGCAGGCAGGGGGACGGCGGGCGGGCCGCCGCATTCGCCTCAACTACGACGATATCCGCGACATTCGCGCCGAATGCTACCGCGTTCGCACCGCCATCGGTGAACTCGAAACCCAGGCGCGCGTGGCGAGCCCGTTCAACAGCGGTGCTTTTACGGTTAACGGAGTGGAGCCGCAATACTCGAAAGTCCGCAGCGTCGAAGCAGGTGAAGGCCGGTTCCTGAACGAAGGCGACGAGGCCGAAGCGCGGCGTGTCTGCGTTCTTGGCGTCAACGTTCGCAAGCAGTTATTCGGCACTCGCGGGACGGTGGTGGGAACTCAGGTCCGCATCAACGGCATTCCCTTCGAAGTCATCGGGCTTATGAAGGATAAGAATCAGAACAGCAGCTACAGCGGGTTGGATGTTGACAAGATCTACGTTCCTTATTCAACCGTGGAGCGGGACCTGCCTCCGAACGATCCGAACTTCCTGCCCGGTATTGTCAACGACATCGTCTACGTTCCCGTATCGCTTGAGGCTTGGAAGCCCGCGCAAGAGCAGGTGAGAGCCGTCCTCGCCCGGAACCACCGCTTCGATGCCGGCGATAAGGGCGCTCTCGGCATGTGGGATACGGTCGAGAACGCGCAGATGGTCGATGGCATCTTCCGCTCGATGACGGGTTTTCTGGGAACCATTGCCGTAGTAACGCTCACGCTGGGCGGCGTCGGCGTGATGAACATCATGCTCGTTACCGTTTCCGAGCGCACTCGTGAGATCGGCCTGCGCATGGCGTTGGGCGCGAGACGCCGCCGCATTCTCGCGGACTTCCTGGTCGAAGGGGCGATCCTCGCCTTCGGGAGCGGCGCCTTGGGATGGCTGGGCTCCTGGAGTCTCGCGGCCCTCGTCAACTCCTTTCCAATGCCTGAAATGTTCGCCGGACTGCCTGTGCGCCCATCGACCACGCTGCTGGCCTTCACGGCGCTCGCGGTAATCGCCATCGCGTCGGCGCTTTTGCCCGCGTGGCGCGCGGCGTCGCTCACTCCGGTGGAGGCTCTTCGCGATGAACGTTAGAAGCGTCTTCCACGAAGCAGCCCAAGCCTTGCGCTTTAATCGGATGCGGAGCGTACTCACAACCGTCAGCCTTGGATGGGGCGTCGCCTGCTTTGTCATTCTCTATTCGTACGGCGATGGTTTCGAATTGGCTCTGTCTACCGCGTTTCGCGCTGTCGGCCAGGATCTCATCCTCATGTTCGGCGGGCAAACCTCAACCCAGGCCGGCGGCGAACGCTCCGGACGCCGCATCCGGCTGGAACTCTCGGATGTGGACGCGATTCGCGAAGGTGTTCCTCTTCTCGCCGCTATTTCGCCTGAAGCCATGCTTGGCCGCGCTACGGTCGTGCGCGGGTACCGGACGCAGACAGTTACCATACGGGGTGTCGCCGAGTCCTATGGACGTATCCGCAACATGACGATGACATCCGGCCGGTGGATCCGCGCCGAGGACCAGATTCAGAAGCAGCGTGTCGCCGTTATCGGAGCGAAGGCCGCGGAGAAGCTGTTCGGCGAAATCCCGCCCGATGGTGAAGAAGTCGTCATTAACGGCCTGCGCTTCTCGATCATCGGTACTCTCAGGTCGAAGACGCAAATTTCGAATTACAACACGCCGGACAACGAGTGCCTCTTCATCCCGTTTGAATCCATGTCTTTCCTGCGGACCGTCAAATACCTTGACGTCATCGTCTGGAGCCCGATAAACCCTATGTTCAGGAAAGACGCACTGCGCCAGGTACGGGAGGTTCTGGCTCGCACCCACAACTTTTCCACGAACGACGAGCGCGCCGTGCGAATGATCGTCTTCAATGAATTCATGCGGGTCATCGACACCATGTGCCTCGCTCTTAAGGTATTGCTCGGGTTCGTCGGGACGCTTACGTTGGCCGTCGGGGCGGTCGGTTTGACGAATATTATGCTGGTCGCCGTCTCGCAGCGTACGCGTGAAATTGGAGTACTGAAAGCCCTCGGTGCGACCCGGCGAGCCATCCTTGCGCAATTCCTCCTGGAGGCGATGGCGATTGTCACGCTCGGCGGTGTTCTCGGCGTCCTCACCGGATACGCTGCCACGGCGCTCATTGGCTCTCTTCCCCTGCTCGGACCGCTGTTCAAGGACACGACGGGTCAAGGCGACATCCATTTGCAGATTTCGAAATTCGCGGTGCTTACCTCCACGCTCATGCTTGAAACCGTCGGACTGGTTGCGGGCCTGCTGCCCGCGATCAAAGCGTCGCGTCTCGATCCAATTGAAGCGCTACGCTACGAATGAAGCTCAGTTGAGGCGGCATCGAGTACTCCTTGCTGCTTCGTCATAGCGATCTGGAGCGTTGTTGTCCATGCTTCTTGAGTTGAGTCAATGCCCCTAACCGGACCTTGCCGATGCGGAGGCGGTACGAGCCGGCAAACGCTCGCCGCGCCCCATCGGCGGGAGTACTCGCCCCTGCGTATCCGTGCCGGGCCGCTACAGATCCCTGATGATTCGGCCCTCGTATCGAAGGCCGCGCTTCATGCGGGGCCGGGCGCCCGTTTCGGATCTGCGTGACTGTGGCCGTGCCGCGCCCGGCCAAGGCGGCCCGAAGCTCGGATGCTGTCCCTTCGTCTGCGTCAGTCGCAGGCGCTGCGTTCATGTGCCGCGGGAATTCGTCGTCCCAAGCGTAGCCTCAGACCTCCTGATCTCGGCGGAAATTAGGATGAGCCTAGTTTGTAGATGAGGCGGAGGTCGGTCCCTGGAAACGTCGTCTCGGTGGCGGTGAGTTCGTCGCAGAGATGTTGCGCGGCCTGGTCATGAATGTTTTGT